>USIK01000079.1 GCA_900554775.1 uncultured Oscillospiraceae bacterium | reverse complement strand
CTGAAGTTACGCCGGGCGGCCGTGCTCTTAAATTCTATTCTTCGGTTAGAATGGACATCAGAAGAATAGAAACCTTGAAGTCAAACGGCGAAATTATTGGTTCAAGAACCAGAGCGAAAGTAGTTAAAAACAAGATGGCACCGCCATTTAAAGAAGCTGAATTTGACATAATGTACGGCCACGGAATCTCGAGAGAAGGCGAGCTTCTTGACTTGGCAGTTAAGCTTGGCGTCGTTGACAAAGCCGGTTCGTGGTTTTCTTACAATGACCAGAAACTTGCTCAAGGAAGAGACAGGGTAAAAGAATATTTCAGAATGAATCCAAGTATAATGGAAGAGATTGAAAAGAAAACTTTGGAAAAATACGACGAAATGTTCTCGAGGAATTCTGTTTCTTCGAATCTTGAAAGTCCTGTGGTTGACCCTCAGACTGATGAAGAAGAATGATTATAACCGACATAAAACCGGGCAAAAAAGGTAATATTTTAGTTTATGCCGACGGAAAATATCTTTTAAGCGTCCCGAGGGAAGTTTTTTTGAAGTCGAGCATAAACCGCGGCAGCGAAATAACCGAAAAAGAAATCGAAAATATTACCTTTGAAATTAATTCTTACAAAGCGAAATCAAGGGCTCTGAATCTTCTTTCTTACAGAGCCCACTCCAAAAAAGAGCTGGAAGATAAACTAAAGCGCAAACTCGGCGAAGAAAGCGCTAAGATTGCAACTGAAAAAATGGAAAAAATCGGTCTTTTGAACGATGAAAATTACGCAAGAGAATTTGCAAATCATCTTCAGAAAAATAAAATGTATGCCAAGAAAAGAATTGCATATGAGCTTTCTAAAAAAGGCATTAATGACGAGGTCATTTCAGATGTTTTAAACAATTTGGAAATGGACGAAGATGAAACACTAGAGAAGATAGTGAGCAAAAAAACTATAGAAAATGAAAAAGACAAACGAAGATTAATCGCCCATTTGATGCGGCTTGGTTACTCTTGGAGTCAGATAAACCGGTTTTTGAAATCGGATGATTATTAAGGAGGCGATAAAATCAACACGCCTAATAAATTAACGATTTTAAGGATTATGCTTGTTCCTTTGATTATTTTTTTGCTGTCGTCAACTTGGTTTGAATACAAATTTTTGTGCTCAGGCATAGTGTTTTTAATAGCTTCCTACACTGATTTCCTTGATGGAAATTTGGCTAGAAAGAACAATATTATAACTGATTTTGGGCAAATAATGGACCCTATGGCAGATAAAATTTTAATTTCTGCTATTCTTATTTTTTTCGTGGGGTTTGGGTTTGTTCCTGCGCTGACCGCAGCGGTGATAATTCTTCGTGAATTCATTGTCACTTCGGTTAGGTTCCTTGTTTTTCAAACCAGTCGTCGTGTGGTTTCTGCAAATATTTTGGGAAAATTAAAAACAGTTAGCCAAATGGCAGCAATAATAGCCATTTTTTCAGTGCAATCATGCTTAGAAGTTAGCAAAACTTCATGTAATTTCATAACGCAAAATTTGATGTTTTTTGAAGTTTTGAAATTAGTGCTCATATGGATTGCGGCACTTTTGTCGCTCATTTCTGGTTTGGTTTACATTTATCTAAACAGAAAATCAATAATTTCAAGCTTTTGAAGTTTAGGGGGAAATATATGATAAAAATTTATAACACACTAACTAGAACAAAAGAAATTTTTAAGCCTCTTAACCCCAGCAAAGTTATGATTTATGCTTGCGGACCAACGGTTTATAATTATATTCATTTGGGAAATGCCAGGCCGATTTGCACTTTCGATGTGCTTAGGAGATTTTTTGAATACGTTGGATATGAAGTGACGTTTGTCCAGAATTTCACGGATGTAGATGACAAAATAATCAAAAAAGCAAATGAAGAAAATACAAATTTCATGGAAATTTCCGCAAAATACATAGAGGAATACAAAAAAGATGCCAAAGGCTTGAACGTTAAGCAGGCTACGTTTACTCCGAAAGCGACCGAAAATATTGCCGGGATTATCAGATACATTGAAGAAATAATTGAAAAGGGTTTTGGCTATGAAGCTGAGAACGGGGACGTTTACTTTAGGGCTAGAAGGTTCAAAAATTATGGCAAATTTTCACACCAAACTCTTGACGACCTTCAATCAGGCGCGAGGATTAAAGTCGATGAAATAAAAGAAGATCCTCTTGATTTTGCCCTTTGGAAGGCTGCAAAACCTGGTGAACCTTACTGGGAAAGCCCTTGGGGCAAAGGCAGGCCGGGCTGGCACATTGAGTGCTCGGTTATGTCTCAGAAATATCTTGGAAAGACGATTGACATTCATTGCGGCGGGCAGGACCTTATTTTCCCGCATCATGAGAATGAGATCGCACATAGCGAATGCTTGACGAATGTTCCGCTTGCAAACTATTGGATGCACAATGGATATATTAATATTGATAACCAAAAAATGTCGAAATCGCTTAATAATTTCTTCACTGTAAGGCAAATTGCTGAAAAATTTGGCTATGAACCGATTAGATATTTAATGCTTTCGTCGCATTACAGAAGTCCGATTAATTTTAGCGAAGATGTGATTAAGCAGTGCAAGGCTGCGATTGAAAGGCTTTACACTTTCAGGGAAAATTTGAAATTCGCTCTTGAAAAAGCTGAGCTCGAAGGCGAAAAACCGTGCATTGACCTTAAGGTTTATAAAGAAAGATTTATTCAAAAATTAAGCGATGACCTCAATACCGCTGACGCTTTGGGAATTGTTTTTGAGCTTGTTAAAGAAGTCAACACCAGCGTTTTGGCAGAAGCTAAATTCAAAAAGAAAAGTATAAAATTGATAATTGATTTATTCGATGAATTTATGGATGTTCTTGGAATCTTATATGAGAAAAATTCATCGTTTCAAAACAAAAATAAGTGTGAAATTGAAAGCTTGATTACTTTAAGGGAGCAAGCACGCCTGAAAAAGGACTGGAAACTTGCCGACGAAATAAGAGATAAGCTGAAATCGAAAGGAGTGGTGATTGAAGACACTCCTCAGGGCACTAAATTCACTTTTAAATAGAGGGGTGAGATGAGCACGGCCGTGCGAGCTGTGCTCTTTAGATTATGGAATCATCATTGATTAGACTTGACAAAATCAGTGTATCATTCGACGGAGACGTGATACTCAAAGATTTGAGTTTAAATATTAAAGAAGGGGAGTTCGTAACTCTCCTTGGGCCTTCAGGTTGTGGCAAAACCACAACTTTGAGGATAATTGCCGGCTTTTTGAAGCCTGACAGCGGCAATTTGTTTTTTAAAGGAAAAAACATTAATAATGTTCCCGCGCACAAACGCGAAGTGAACACGATTTTCCAAAAATATGCGCTTTTCCCGCATCTTAACGTTTATGAAAACGTGGCTTTCGGGCTGAGAATTCAAAAAAAGCCTGAGGAAGAAATCAGGGAAAAGGTTAAAGAAATGCTCCGGATGGTTAACCTTGAAGCTTACATAAATCGTGACGTTGATTTCCTTTCTGGCGGGCAGCAGCAAAGGGTTGCAATAGCCAGGGCGCTTGCGAATAATCCAAAGGTCCTTTTGCTCGATGAGCCTTTGGGCGCGCTTGACCTTAAGCTTAGAAAGGACATGCAGGCTGAGCTTAAAAGCATTCATCAAAAAACGGGAATTACCTTTGTTTTGGTAACGCATGACCAAGAAGAAGCACTTTCGATGTCTGACAGTGTTGTGGTTATGGACAAAGGAACAATCCAGCAAATTGGCACGCCGAAAGACATTTACAACGAGCCGCAAAACGCTTTTGTTGCGGATTTCATCTGGGAAAGCAATATTGTCCCTTGTGTTATGATTGAAGATTTTAAAGTTAAATTTTCAGGCAAAGAGTTCAAATGCCTCGACAAAGGCTTTGAAAAAATGAGCAACGTTGACGTGGTTATTCGCCCGGAAGATATCAAAGTTGTTTCGCCGGAAAACGGCGACATTTCGGGCACGGGTACTTCGGTTACCTTCAAAGGTGTTCACAATGAAATC
>USIK01000078.1 GCA_900554775.1 uncultured Oscillospiraceae bacterium | reverse complement strand
CCCCGAAAAACCCGAGGAAAATAAAGCTAAAACCGAAAGCCCTGCCGAAAGAAAAATCAATCAAAAAACCAATTAAAACCCCAAACGCAAAGCTAACTGGAGCACTTTCGAAAATTGAAATTGAAACAAAAACAGCCGCTAAAAGAAGCGGTTTAGCACCCGAAAAATCAAAACCGGGCGCGCCATTTACCGAATTTAAAATAAAAATTTCAAAAATATAAAAAATATATCTTAAATATTTTCTTTCCACGTTCCACCTTAATAAAAACTAATTTTGAGCCAAAATCTCGCCCTTGCCGCGAAAATCCGTAACAACAAAAACATCTTTAAGATTTTTAAAATCTTCAAACGGCTCGATCAAAGCAAAATAAGAAGCCTGCTTGTCGTCGTATCCTGTGGATTTAACCTTACCGAGCTTCAAATTTTTGGGGTAAATTCCGCCCGTGGCCGAAGTTGCAACAATGTCACCTTCTTTAACAGAGTTAATTTCAGGCAAAAACATCATTCTCGTTAAATTAGATTTCGCATCTTCGGGGTTGCCGGTGATGATTCCGCTTTCGAAAGTTTCGGTGTCATAAACGCCTATTTTAGATTGCGGCGAAAGAAAGGTTTTAACCTGCGAACAAATCGTGCCGGCTAGACTAACAAAACCAACGACCCCCTCGCCCGAAAGGACTATATCCCCTTTCGAAACTCCGTCGTTTGTGCCTTTGTCTATTTTAAAACTATGGAAATTATCGCTTACATCGCGGAAAATAACGCTCGCAGGTTCATATTTAATGCAGCTATTTTCTATTTTGAATTCATAATATTTCGCATATTCTTCATTTTGCCGTTTAAGCTCATTTAAACTGACGATATCATCCCGCAGCGTGCTTATTTCTTCTTTAAGCTCGGCAACTTCATCCTGGAGCTCTTTTTTATCTTCAAAAAGCCTTGAAATATTAAAAAAGCCGTGGTAAACCGCTTTATCAAAAAAACAAGTAGCATAAGAAACTGCTGAAAAAGCAAGGTTGTTTCCGGGGTTTAAAAAAGCATAAACCCCGCAAGCAAGCAAAACGAAACCAAGCATCGCCAAAACTTTAACTTTCAAATTAATACCTCTTAGCAAGTTTATTCATCGGTTTTTTTCAAGGGCTTTTTTAAACTCCTTAACCGTAGTGCCTCCAAGGCATTTGCCCGTTCCAACAGCAACACAATCAAGAGGATTCTCAGCAATATAAACCGGCATGTTCGTTGCCTGAGAAATAAGGCTGTCGATCCCTCTAATCAAAGCTCCCCCGCCGCTATTTAAAATTGCATGGTCGATTATATCTGCCGAATGCTCAGGGGGAGTGTTTTCAAGGGTAGTTTTAATGGCTTCAACAACATGTTTCAAAGGTTCCGCAAGGGCTTCCCTCACTTCTTTCGAAGAAACGGTAATATCCTTCGGCAAACCGTCAAGAAGGTTCCTGCCCTTTATCAAAACTTCTTCCTCTTCCTCGCAAGGAACTGCCGAGCCTATTTTAATCTTCAAGTTTTCAGCCGTGCAGCGGCCTATCAAAAGGCTGTACTTTCTTCTAATGTAAGAAATAATCGCTTCGTCAAATTTATCCCCCGCAACTCTTTGAGAAGCCGAAGTGACGATCCCTCCGAGCGAAATAACCGCAACTTCCGAAGTGCCTCCGCCAATGTCAACAATCATGTTTCCGCTTGGCTTGTAAACCGAAAGCCCCACACCCATCGCAGCGGCCATGGGCTCTTCTATAAGCGTGACGACCCCTACGCCCGCCTGCTTTGCAGCATCGCAAACAGCTCTTTTTTCAACTTCCGTAACACCCGAAGGAACACATATCACAACTTTCGGCCTGCTGAAAAATACGCTCCTCACCGACTTTGAAATAAAATATTTAAGCATCGCCGCAGTTATTTCAAAATCAGCTATAACGCCGTCTTTAAGCGGCCGGACTGCCATTATAGAGCCTGGTGTTCTGCCGATCATTTCCTTCGCTCTGTTCCCAACTGCCAAAATAGTGTTTGTTTTGGAATCTATCGCCACAACCGAAGGCTCCCGCATTACAATTCCTTTCCCTTTTAGGAAGACAAGCGTGTTCGCCGTGCCCAAATCTATTCCTATTTCCCTTGAAAACATAAAAGTTTCTCCTTTCAATTTTTAAGGAGTCCAAGCTGCCTTACTTTTGTAACTATTTTAATTATGTACAAAAATAAAAGATTTATTTCCCGGTTGAACCAAATCCGCCGCTGCCACGTTCGGTTGAATCCAAAGTTTCAACTTCGTTTAAATCAGGAGTTTCAACTTTCATAACAACAAGCTGCGCAATTCTCTCGCCATTTTTCACGGTATAAGGCTCCTGCCCAAGATTGCAAAGCCCAACTTTGAGTTCCCCGCGGTAGTCGCTGTCAATAACGCCGACGCCGTTTGAAAGAGTTATTCCATGCTTTATTCCAAGGCCACTTCTTGCAAAAATAAAAGCAGCATATTCACTGCTCGGCAGGCTTATGGCAATTCCCGTCGGAACTAAAGCGCGTTTGCCGGGCTCTAAAATAATATCTTCACTCATGCATGCGCAAAGGTCCATCCCCGCAGCACCCGCAGAAGCCCTGAAAGGAGTTTTTGCTTCGGGCGAAACCTTGCAATAATTTAATAAATTTTTAATTTGACTTTTCTTTTCCACATTTATCACCTTTTTATTAACATTTATGTGTTTATTTAAAATTTATAACTCAAAAAAAGAATTAAAGCCATGTTTAAGTATTTTACTTAAAAAAGTTTTCCTCATTTTCCACATAGATTTCAACATTTTGAGGCATTTCCAACTTGCTTGTATTGGAAAATACGACAAAATTTTGTTATTTATTACATTTTTACTGTTATTCTTACAATTATGTAACCATAGAAAAAAACGAAAAATACCGCACATCTTAACTTCGAAAAATAAATTTTAAATTTTTCTACACTTTTATATATTACAATATTACAGCTACTTATTCAAAAATATTTTGGTGAAACATTATTTTAGACTAATTTAATATATATTTATAAAATAATGTTAAAATCGTTGTTAAAAACATAGATGTTAAAAAATATGCTTGACAATTTATAATCCGAATGGTATAGTATAGATGTTGGTGTTGATGATATCCAGGGTACACCCGTTCCCATCTCGAACACGGTAGTTAAGCTGGATGATGCCGAAAATACTTGGCTGGAAGCGGCCTGGGAAGATAGGGAAATGCCAACTTTTTTTATGCCTTTTTTTAGTTTATTAAAAAAAATTATCCACATTTTTTACCATGTGGATTTATAAATTAAAGCTCCGAGTGTATCGGAGCCTTTTTCATTGATGGTATTCAATGCCATGAAGAAAGGAATATATATCGAGTCCTTCAAACTTCTCATAATCACTATAAGTAAGCGAGCGTATATCCAATTTTGAACCATTAATACTGACCATCTTACCATCTTTCGTAAAATACGCTCCAGGCGACCTACGAAGCCCACGACCCGGCTTTGGCCTAATAGGAATCGGCCTTTCTACAATAATTTTAGAATTATCTGTAAAAGTCTTGCTTGCAAATGCAGTGCCAGAGCAAAAACTTAGGCCTAAAATTGCCGATGAACTCACTGCAAAAATTTTTTTAACTATTTTCATATGATCCTCCATAATTAGTTCTACATTAAAATTAATACCACAATTTTCGACTTTTGTACACAAAATAATGATTTTTAAAATTTCAACTCAATAGCCAGGAACTATTAAAAAACAAAAATAGCTTACTTTAAAGTCCACTTCAAATAGTTCTTTACGAATAAAAAAATTTTAACTTTCCCTAGCTTTCTTGCGGGTTTAACAAAGGGCAGGAACCAAGTGAATGCTCCCCTACTTCTTCTGAGAAAATTCGAAATAAAAAAATTTTAAAAAAATTGAAAAAAACACTTGACAATATAAAACAGGCATGGTATAGTATAGATGTTGGTGTTGATGATATCCAGGGTACACCCGTTCCCATCTCGAACACGGTAGTTAAGCTGG
>USIK01000077.1 GCA_900554775.1 uncultured Oscillospiraceae bacterium | reverse complement strand
ACCGCCGTGAAAGGGCGGTGTCTTAACCGCTTGACCACCGGGCCACTTGATTTAAAAAATGTCTGGTAGCGACAGGTGGACTCGAACCACCGACACTTCGGGTATGAACCGAATGCTCTAGCCAACTGAGCTATGCCGCCATCTTTGAACTACAGACACCGTAATTTAAGTATAACATTTATTCAAAAAATGTCAAGAGATTTATCAAATAATTTTGATTTTTTTATTTGAAAAATCATAAAATTAAATCACTTATAATTTTATTAGACAGTAAAAACCCTTTTGAAGTTAAAGCTATGTTATTTTCGTTTATTTTTACCAATCCAAAATCTTCAAACTTTTCAGCTTTTCTAAAATATTCTTCAGGAATGCTTGCACCAAACTTCTTTTGATACTCTTCATTGACAAGCCCATCAGAAAGCCTAAACCTAAGCATGGCATATTCCTCGGGAGTTCCGCCAATGCCTTCGCTCAAAATTTTAGGGTTTAAAATAAAATTATTTATATTATTTTCATAATAAAATCTTTCCCCGTCAATAAGCGAATGCGCCGAGGGGCCTATCCCCAAATAATCTTCAAGGTTCCAATACTTCATATTATGCCTCGAACGCTTGCCAGGAAGCGAAAAATTAGATATTTCATAGTGCTCATAACCCATTTTTTTCATTTCATCTGAAATAAAAATGTAAAAATCGCTGCAAATATCATCCGAGATAAATTCAAGATTACTTTCAAAATAAGGCGTGCCGGGCTCAACCTTAAGAAGATAAGCCGAAAGATGACTAAGCCTGTTTTCTTTGTAAAAATTCAGGAAGGTTTTTATATTATCAAGTCTTTGCCCCGGGAAACCGATAATCATATCAAAAGAAATATTGTCTATTTTAGCTAATTTAATGCTTTCATAAGTCTTGATTATATCGTTAACACTATGGCGCCTGCCCAAAACTTTAAGGCTTTCGTCATCAAGAGCTTGCGCGCCAACCGAAACACGGTTAACGCCCGAAAAAGCAAGCCTTTCAAAGTCAACCGAGGAATAATCAGCAGGGTTAACTTCCAAAGTGATCTCAGGGCTCGAAACTTCGAAATTTTCGTTTACTGCATTCAAAATTTTAATGATTTTTTCAGCACCAATGAGGCTTGGCGTGCCTCCACCAAAATAAACGGTTGAAACACGCCTTTTTAAGTTTTTACCCCATTTTTGAAGTTCGGTGCAAACTTTTTCTGTGTATCTTTGCTGCATTTCTTCGCTGCATTTCACTGAGTAAAAGCTGCAGTAAGGGCACTTTTTTTCGCAAAAAGGAATATGAATGTAAATTCCGAGTGATTTTTGCATGTGGCCTCCGATTTAATCTTCATCAAGTTTAAGAACTGACATAAACGCATCTTGCGGAATTTCAACGTTTCCAACCTGGCGCATGCGTTTTTTGCCCTCTTTTTGCTTTTCAAGAAGCTTTTTCTTCCTGGTTATGTCTCCACCGTAGCACTTCGAAAGAACATCCTTGCGCATGGCTTTAACGGTTTCTCTGGCGATTATCTTGCCGCCAATGCAAGCTTGAATCGGCACTTCGAAAAGCTGACGAGGTATTTTTTCTTTGAGTTTTTCTGCCATTTTGCGGCCTCTTTGATAAGCCTTTTCTTTGTGAATTATAAACGAAAGGGCATCAACGACCTTACCCGCAAGCATTATATCGAGCTTAACAAGATCCGACTTTTCATACCCGGCAAGGCTGTAATCAAAAGAAGCATAACCCTTGGTTCTTGATTTCAAAGCATCAAAAAAGTCATAAACAATTTCATTCAAAGGAAGCTTATAATGAATATCTACTCTTTCGGTGTCGAGATATTTCATATCAACAAAAATGCCTCTTCTTTCTTGGCAAAGCTCCATTATTGCGCCAACATACTGCGAAGGAGCATAAATGTGGGAATCCGTCATCGGTTCGTAAGAATCCTTTATGTTCACGGGGTAATTCGCAGGGTTATCAACATAAACTGTCTCGCCTGTTAAAAGCTCGATTTTGTAAATAACGCTCGGCGCAGTGGTAATTAAATCAAGGTTGTATTCTCTTTCGAGGCGTTCTTGAATTATTTCCATGTGAAGAAGGCCAAGAAAACCGCACCTGAAACCAAAGCCCAAAGCAGCCGAAGATTCCGGCGCGTATGAAAGCGAAGCGTCGTTTAGTTTAAGCTTTTCAAGGGCATCTTTAAGGTCAGGGTATTTAGAGCCATCAACGGGGTAAATTCCGCAGAAAACCATTGGATTTACTTCCCTGTAACCTGGAAGAGCCTCTTTAGCTGGGTTTTCTTCCAAAGTTATGGTGTCGCCAACCCTTGCAAGGCTCACGGTTTTTATCGAAGCGGCAATGTAACCAACCTCGCCCGCCGAAAGTTTGCCCGTTGGTTCAAGGCTGGTTGCTTTTGAAATTCCACACTCGGTGACGACAAAAGTTTCGTCGTTGGCCATGAATTTAATTTTATCCCCCACCTTGACCGTTCCGTCAACGATTCTAACATAAACTATTACGCCTTTGTAGGCATCATAATATGAGTCGAAAATAAGAGCCTTAAGCGGTGCGTTTTCATCGCCTTTTGGCGCAGGAACATTTTTAACAACGCTTTCCAAAACGTCTTTGACGTTAAGGCCGGTTTTAGCCGAAATTTTCGGTGCATCCTCGGCTGGAATACCAATAACATCTTCTATTTCTTTTATGGCTCTTCCGGGGTCTGCGCTGGGCAAATCCATTTTATTTATAACGGGCAAAATTTCAAGCCCAGCATCAAGCGCAAGGTAAGTGTTTGCAAGCGTTTGAGCTTCGATTCCTTGCGAAGCATCGACTATTAAAAGCGCACCCTCGCAAGCAGCAAGCGACCTTGAAACCTCGTAGTTAAAGTCAACATGACCAGGCGTATCAATCAAATTGAAAAGATACTCCACCCCGTCATCCGCCACGTAATAAAGGCTAACTGCATGCGACTTTATCGTGATTCCGCGCTCTCTTTCAAGGTCCATGTTGTCAAGAAGTTGATTTTCCATGTCTCTCGAAGAAACTGAATTAGTCAGCTCCAAAATTCTGTCAGCAAGCGTGGATTTACCATGGTCAATATGCGCTACAATGCAAAAATTTCTTATTTTATCTTTATGGTTCATTTTCAAAATTTCTCCTAACACTGCATTTCACAATAAGATTTTAGCATTCTCAATCTTTCTTTGCATTCGTATGTCAATATATTTTCATCTGAGCCTATAAACTGCCAAATATCATTTAAAAAATCCTTTATGTAATCCTCTTTCCACTCTTTTCGATCTTCTTCAGACAACATAATAACACTCTGAACATCTTTAATTAAAGTCGAAACAAGCCACGATTTCCCATCTTTGAAGTCAAATCTATCAGCACTTTTCAAAATTTCAGGTGAAATTATGTAAACCCAATTCCTCGCTACTTCACGAAAGGGAGTAGAACGCGTTATTGATTCATCCCTATTTTTGCGGTAGGCATAAATCATCTCTTTGTTTTCAACTGCCGAAATTGCCCTTTTAGCATATGGCAAAGCCATGTAATTAAAAAGCGTGTCTTCGTTAAAAGTGAGGCCGTCTTCTTTAAACCAAAGGTCGTGCTGCTTTATAAACTCAGTCCTCCACATTTTATTCCAAATCATATATCTTGAAATGCCAAGAAACGTAAACGGGTTAGAACTGTCGCCGCTTTTTATAACACTTAAAACAGCTGGCTTTTCTTGAACTTTAGCATTTTCAAAACTAAAATTTTCTCCATCTTTAAATTGAATTGTTTTTATTTCAACAGCGTCAACATCGCCATAAGTTTTTGCAAGGTAATAAGCATTTTTGCAAACGCCCCTTGAAACCATGTCGTCAGAATCCAAAAACAGAATATATTCCCCTTTGGCTTCTTTAATTCCTGCGTTTCTGGCAGATGAAAGCCCGCCGTTTTCTTTATTTATGATTTTTATTCTGGCATCTTCGTTTTCATATTTTTGCAAAACTTCCAAAGAATTATCCGTCGAGCCATCATTAACACAAATTATTTCAATGTCCTGAAGTGTTTTGTTAACCACGTTTTCAAGGCAATCATCCAGGTATTTTTCAACATTATAAACAGGGATTATCACCGAAACTTTGGGGTCTCGGTGATTAAAAGGTTTAAACCTTAAA
>USIK01000076.1 GCA_900554775.1 uncultured Oscillospiraceae bacterium | reverse complement strand
AATAAATTTGTCAAGTACAAACATAATAATGATAATGAAACATCTTAATGATAATTTTAAAATCGAATTGAGGAGGAATTATGATATCAGAAAAATTAAAAGAATTAAGAAAAAATCAGAATTTAACTCAATCCGATATAGCTAAAAAATTGGGCATAACTCGTTCGAGCGTTAACGCATGGGAGCTTGGAATTTCGATTCCTTCAACGAGATACGTCGTTGAGCTTTCGGAACTTTTCGGTGTTTCCGCTGATTATCTTTTGGGCATTCCAGGAACCTCCACGGTAAATGTTGACGGGCTTTCTGAAAAAGAAGTGGGCGTAATAAAAGAAATAATCGAGTGCCTTAAAAATAAGAAAGATTAAACATTTTTTATTGTATTTTTTTAAAGTAAATGATATTATTTAGTAGATTTATTTTCAAAAAAATATTTTTTAAGGATGTTGAAAAAATGAACAAAAGTCTTAGTAGATTTATTAACATTTTGGTTTGGGTTAGCCTTATATTGTGTGGAATTTCGTTTTTGATATTTCATGTTTTTAGGGTTTATGAAAAAAGAAGCACAAATCATGAAGGAATCCCTATCGCTATGGCTCTTGACGACGGTTACACCTACCCGACAATCGTGGCAATGACTTCGATTCTTGAAAATGCAGCAAAAGAAACGAAGTATGATTTTTACATTATGCACCCGGGCGAATTTAGCGAGGAAAACAAAGGGAAGCTTAAAAGTTTAAGCAAAAAATATCGTAATAAATGTAGCGTTAATCTTATAAATATGGAAAATAAATACAAAAACGCTAATGATAAAGGCCATATCACAACGCCTACGTATTATAGGCTTTCTTTGTCGGAGTTACTCCCTGACCTTGACAAAATAATTTGGCTTGACGGCGACACGATTACGTATACAGACCTTAAAGAAATGTATGATATAGACATGGAAGGCTATTATTACAAGGGCTTTTTGGATGATAACGTTGCTGCGGTTGATAGTTTTACAACTGAAAATGACCACTGCATTTGCGCCGGCGTTATGCTGATAAACCTCAAAGAACTCAGGCAAGATGACATGGTTAATAAATTTTCAGATTTTATTGAGAAAAATAATGAAAAATTGGTTCAGCATGACCAAACCACGATAAACGCTATGTGTTACAAAAAAATTGGAATTTTACCACCGAAATTTGGTGTTTATAATTATTCGTCTGTGGAAGAAGCTAAAAGTCAAGCCGGAAAATATCGTTTGAAAAATGGCTACACTGAAGCTGATTTGGAACAAGCTTATAACAACCCTGCTGTTTTGCACTGCATTTCTAAACCTTGGAAGAACATTAATGTTCGCGGCGGAAGAGCATGGTGGGAGTGTGCTAGAAAGACGGATTATTATAGTGAAATCCAAGAAAAATACGGCGCAACGGTTCTAGCTGGAAATTAAAAGATTTTTTATTAAAATATTTGATTTAGCTATTGACTTTTTTTAGAAAGTAAGGTAAACTTTAAGTTAGAAAGTAAAAGAGGAGCAAATTTGTTCTCACCTACGTAATTTTGTTTACGATGGTCAATAGCTAGGTCTTTTAAGTAAATAAGACGTATAGAGATTGTATGAGCAGATTTGTGCCCATGCAATTAATTTTTTAGTTTAAGAAACTTTTTTAAACATTTTTGGAGGTGCTTGAATATTAGCAGCAAAGACATTCAAATTAATCAGTATATTAAAGATAAAGAGGTTCTACTTATTGGTTCAAGAGGAGAAAAGCTCGGTACAGTTCCTATTGAAAAAGCTTTGAAGCTTGCGGAAGCTGAAAATTTGGATCTTGTAAAAGTGGCCAGCAAGGCAGTTCCTCCAGTTTGCAAAATTTTAGATTATGGCAAATACAGGTTTGAGATGTCAAAGAAAGAAAAAGAATCTAAGAAAAATCAGCGCACAGTTGAAATAAAAGAAGTAAGGCTTTCAGTTAATATTGACACTCACGATTTCAACACGAAAGTGGCTCATGCTCAAAGGTTCGTTAAAAGCGGCAATAAAGTTAAAGTTTCAATTCGTTTTAGAGGCCGTGAAATGGGGCATCCTGAAATTGGTTTTGACATAATGAAAAGGTTTGCAGAATCTTGCAGCGAATTCGCAAGTGTTGAACGCCCTGCTAAATTGGATGGAAAATGTATGCTTATGTTTTTAGCCCCGAGTCCGAATTCAAGTTCAAATTCAAAAGCTAAATAATTAATTAACCCCAAAAAGCAAAGATAAAATTTTTTAAAGAAAGGTTGTGAAGTGGGTAGGGGCTGATGCCTTATCCCAGAGCAGTATGTACAAGATTAAAACACACAGTGGAGCAAAAAAACGTTTCAAGTTTACGGCAACCGGAAAAATAGTAAGAGGTCATGCAAATAAAAGCCATATCTTGAACAAAAAATCAAGAAAAAGAAAAAGAGTTTTGAGAACAACAACAACTCTTGACAGAACAAATATGCTTCAAATCAGAACTCTTATGAACCACAAATAAATTAAAAATATAAACGGAGGTAAACGTAATGGCACGTATAAAATATGCAAAAACAACCAGAAGTAGAAGAAAAAGAGTTTTAAAATTAGCAAAAGGATACTGGGGTGCAAAAAGTAAGCACTTTAAAATGGCTAAACAAGCCGTTATGAAATCAGGAAACTATGCTTACATAGGCAGAAAACAGAAAAAACGTGATTTCAGAAGACTATGGATCACAAGAATTTCTGCAGCTTGCCGCATGAATGGCATCACATATTCCGCTTTTATGGATAAACTTAAAAAATCAGGAATCGAACTTAACAGAAAAATGCTTTCTGAAATCGCAATTTCAGATCCTGCAGGTTTTGCTGGTCTTGTTGAAAAAGTAAAGTAATTAAATTATGCGCTTAGGGTTTAATCCTTGAGCGTAAATTTTTTGGTTATATGCAGAATTTTTTGAAATTTTTTCGTTTATAATTAAAAAATTTATCGTTTTTAGAGTAAAAATAAATTAAAAGGAAGAAAAACACATGAAAATAGAAATATCAAGTAAGAACAATGAAACAGTAAAAAACGTTAGAAAATTATTGAATTCTGCTAAATTTAGAAATAGCCAAAAAGAATTTGTTATTGAAGGGACCAGACTTTGCGAAGAAGCTGTCAAAAGTAATGTTGAAGTAACTCAGGTTTTTTATACTCAGAAGTGTTTCCAAAAATTCTCAGATTTAATTAGCAAAATATCTAAAAAAAATGATGTGCGTGAATTTTTAGTTAGTGAAGCTGTCATGCAGTCGATGAGCGACACCGAAGGCCCCCAGGGAATTATTTGCGTTTGTAAATTTGTTGACAAATTTGTAAATATGTCTAAAATAAAAGAATACTCTAATATTATTTTGCTCGAAAATCTTCAAAATCCTTCAAATTTGGGAAGTATACTTAGAAGCCTTAATGCTTTCAACATTGATTTTGTTGGCATTAGTTTTGACAGCTGCGACATTTACAACCCTAAAGCTCTTAGAGGCAGCATGGGCGCAATTTTTAAGCTAAATATTATGAAAATCAGTGACCTTTCTGAATTTATTTCATTGCTTAAAGCTGAAAATGTAACCGTTTGTGCGACAGTGCCTGATGAAAACGCAGAAAATATTACAGCTCTTAACGATTTGGGTAAGAAAGCCGTAATTCTTGGAAATGAAGGTAATGGTATTAGCGATGAAACACTTGATTTGTGCGACAAAAAGATGACTATTCCGATGAATCCTTTATGTGAATCGCTAAGCGTTGCGGTGGCTGCGGGCATAGTGGCCTGGGAAATGAGCGGAAAGGGGAAATAAAGTGGACAAGCAGGTGTATGAAATTTGGCTTCAGCAAGCGCTAGGGTATGGGAATTACCAGATAAAAATAATTTTGGACCTTTACAAAAGCGCGAAAGAATTTTATGATTCAGGTGAATATGGTTGGAGACTTTGCGGATGTTTTACGAGTAAGCAAATTGACAAAATCGGGAGCACCCCCATTAATGATGCATATAATATTTTTAGAAAATGCAAGGATTTAAACTATAAAATTCTTAGCATTTTTGATGAAAAATATCCAAGATTGCTTAAAGAAATAAGCGATCCTCCTGCGGTGATTTATGTGCTGGGAGATGAAACTTGTTTCAAAAATGAAATTTCCATTGCGTTCGTTGGCGCGAGGGAAGCAACCCC
>USIK01000075.1 GCA_900554775.1 uncultured Oscillospiraceae bacterium | reverse complement strand
TATTATGTCTAAAAATTTGATTTTTTCTTTCAAAAATAGCTCAACTGCTTTTTCGTTTGCAGCGTTTAAAACTACGCATAAGTCTTCTTCAAAAGCCTTTTTGCAAAGGTTTATGGACTCGAAAGTTTCATAATCCGGCTCGAAGAAAGTTAATTCTTTGAATTTCGAAAGATTAAGACTTTCAACAGCGCAGGGCTCATGATGTGGAAAAGTAAGAGCGTATTGAATCGGGAGTTTCATGCTTGGAACAGCCATTTGCGCAATCACCGAGCCGTCTTTGAGCTCGATCATTGAATGAACTACGCTTTGCCTGTGAATAACCACGTCGATATTATCAGTGCTAACGTCAAAAAGATGCGCAGCTTCGATTATTTCAAAGCCTTTGTTCATCATGGTTGCGGAATCAACGCTTATTTTCTTGCCCATGCTCCAGCTCGGGTGGTTAAGCGCCTGTTTAAGCGTGACTTTTTCGAGTTCATTTTTGGTTTTGCTGAAAAACGGCCCGCCTGAAGCAGTTAAAACAAGTTTTTTAAGGTCGTTTTTGCTTCTAACGCCTTGTAAGCACTGGAAAATCGCACTGTGCTCGCTGTCAACCGGGAGCAAAGAAACACCTTTTTCTTTTGCCATTTTTTTGATGATTTTCCCGCCGGTTACCAAAACTTCTTTGTTCGCAAGGGCTATGTTTTTGCCGGACTTAATAGCTTCGCTTGTTGGCACAAGGCCGGAAATTCCGCAAAGGGCCGCCACGACAGTTCCTGCATTTTTAGCAGTTGCTGCCTGGCAGATCCCTTCTTCCCCGGCTAGAATTTTAGTCGAGGTGTCTTTCACTTTTTCTTTGAGTATCTTGGCTTTTTCTTCGTTTGCAACCGCTGCAATTTCGGGCCTGAAAGTTCTGATTTGCTCTTCAAGCAAATCTATGTTTTCGTTTGCGGTTAGCGCATGAACCTTTATTTCAAGCTCTTTTGCGACTTCCAAGGTTTGAGTTCCGATTGAACCTGTTGAACCCAAAACAGAAATATTTTTTTCCAATTTAATCACTCTTCTAACGTATTATAGGTATGAATTTCAAAAATAAATAAACGTAAGGAACCACGAAAATCACGCTGTCGAATCTATCAAGGACTCCTCCGTGCCCGGGCATTAAGTTCCCGAAGTCTTTAACCCCGCATTTCCTTTTAAAAGCAGAAAAGCAAAGGTCACCAAGCGAGGAAATCAGCGAACCGCTAAGACCTAAAATAGTGACCAAAATGTAGTTAATATGCTGTTTTTGCGGGAAAACAAAGCTGTTGAAAGTTAAAGCTATTAAAATAACACAAAATAGGCAGAATATAATTCCGCCGATGAAACCTTCGAAAGTCTTTTTAGGGCTTATTTCGGGGCAAAGTTTGCTTTTGCCGAAAAATTTGCCGCTAAAGTACGCTCCAGTATCGGACATCCACGCAATACAAAGCGCTAAAAATACGTAAAAACTGCCGAATTCAATGCTCGTGTTTCTAAGGTCAACTATCTTAAAAAGCGAGTAAGAAATTAGCAGCGCCATGCTGTAAACAGTGCAAACATCGCGAAGCTTGATGGATTTACTTAGAATCATAGAAGAAAACATCATCAGGTTGTAAAAATAAAAACTAAGTTCCCACATGGCCGAAAACCCGAAAAGCGGCAAAACAGTAACGAAAATGCTTGTTGGAATCGTTAAAAGGCGTAGCTTATCAGTGCCCGAAACTGCGAAAATTTCCCTTATTGCAAGGAAAGAAATGATTGCAGTCACCAGGTTGATAAGCCACAAACAGTTTTGATTAAAAAGCAAGATGACGAGCGTTAAAAACCCGCCAATCAAGCCGGAAGCTATTCTGGTTGCCAAAGTTAAGCACCTCCAAAGCGTCTTGTTCGCCCGGAAAATTCTTTTAGGGCTTTTTCCAATTCCTTTTCATTAAAATCAGGCCACAAAACCGGCGTGAAATAAAGCTCGGCGTAGGCCGATTTCCATATCATGAAGTTCGAGGTTCTTTGCTCGTTTGCCGTTCTTATTATGAGGTCAACATCGGGCTGGCCGGCAGAGTAAAGCTTGGTTTCAAGGTACTTTTCGGTTATTTCTTCAGGGGTTATTTTGCCTTCTTTGACTTCTTGTGCCAAAATTTTAGCGGCGTTTGCTATTTCTTCCCTGCCGCCGTAATTCACGGCAATGTTTAAGTTAAGGCCGGTGTTTTGCGAGGATTTTTCTTCGGCTTCGGCTATTAATTTCCTTATTTTTTCGGGCAATTTTGAAATAGCACCGATGAATTTGATTTTTATGTTTTCTTTGCCGAGCTTTTCGTTTATAACGTCTTTGAGATAACTCCCGAAAAGGCGCATGAGATAAGAAACTTCCTCTTCGGAGCGCTTCCAATTTTCGGTTGAAAAAGCATAAACGGTTAAGTATTTAACCCCGATTTCATTGCAGTGAATGGCAATGTTTTTGAAGACTTCGGCACCTTTAGAATGACCTTGAAAAGTCGGCAGAAAGTGGCCTTTAGCCCACCTTCTGTTGCCGTCCATTATTATTCCTATGTGAACCGGAAGGGTGTTGTTGGATTCCATTTTAAATTCCTCGAATTTTGACTAAATTTCCATTGTTTGAGTTGTTTTTGCGCTGCAAAGTTTTTCGATTTCTGCGCAAGAATCATCGGTGAAAGTTTGAACTTTCTTTTCGGCCTTTTTGATGTCATCTTCGTTGATTTCTGAGGTCTGTTTATTTTTGTTGATTTTATCCATGCAGTCACGGCGAATGTTTCTGATTGAAATTTTTGCATCTTCGGCAATTTTTGAAATTTCTTTCACGATTTCTTTTCTTCTATCTTCGGTGAGCTGCGGGAAGATGAGCCTGATGTTTTTGCCGTCGTTTTGCGGGTTAATGCCGATATCTGATTTTTGAATTGCTTTTTCAATTCCGCCGAGAATCGAAGCATCCCAAGGCTGGATTAAAATTACTCTTGCTTCGGTTACTGAAACTGCTGCAACTTGGTTTATCGGAGTTGGCGAACCGTAGTAATCAACGGTTACTTTGTCAAGAACTGCGGGGTTTGCTCTTCCTGCGCGAATTGCGGTGTATTCTTCTTTTAAATGCTCGATAGCTGCTTTCATTTTTGCTTTTGCGTTTTCAAGAATTGTGTTCATAATCAGTTACCTTTCTTTCTTAATATTTTATGGTGTGACCAAAGTGCCCATGGAAGGATTTTCAAGAATATTCACTATGTTTTCAAGCGGGTTCATGTTGAAAATCAAGAAGGAAATTCCGTTATCTCTGCACATTGCAGCGGCTGAACCATCAATTACTTTTAGGTTTTTCGCAAGCATTTCGTCAAATGTAAGGGTCTCGTATCTTTTTGCGTTTGGGTTTTTGTTCGGGTCGCTGTCGTAAACGCCGTTTACATTTGCAGCTGCTTTCAAGATTACTTCCGCTTTGATTTCTGCGGCTCTTAGCGACGAAGCAGTGTCAGTTGAGAAAAACGCATTGCCTGTTCCGTAGCCGAAGATAACGATTTCGCCGTTTTTAAGGTGTTTGTCAGCTCTTTCGGGGCTGTAATGCTTGCCAACTTGCGGGAAAGGCACGGCCGAAAGAACGATGCTTTTTGCCCCAGCTTGGTTAATGCAGTCTGAAAGCGCTGTGGCGTTCATCATTGTTGCCATCATGCCTATGTGGTCGGCTTTGACTCTGTCCATCTCAGAATTGCTGCGGCCTCTCCAGAAGTTTCCTCCGCCAACGACTACTGAAACTTCTATACCTTTCGAGGTAAGCTTCTTTAAAGTTCTTGCGATTTTCATGGTTTCTTCGAAGTCTATTCCAAAGCCTTTTTCGCCTGCAAGCGACTCACCGCTTAATTTTAAAAGTATTCTTTTGTAAGGTTTTTCCAAAACAAAATCACTCCCGAATTTACTGGATTTAAGTTGATAAAAACTAAACATAGCTTAAAAGATATTTTATCTTAATTAACGTTTTATGTAAATACCTAAAATACATTTCCTAAAAAATTTTAAGATTTTTTTGTTTAGTTATTGACTTTTTAAATATTTGTATCATAATGCTAATGTAAAAACTAAAAAAAGGAGGTTATGCCATGGAGGACATGATAGGCAAGATAATCGAGCTTGACAAGCAGACTCGTGAAAATGCAATCAAAGAAAAAGAATTGCGAATTGACCTTGAGCAGAAAATCAGCGACCT
>USIK01000074.1 GCA_900554775.1 uncultured Oscillospiraceae bacterium | reverse complement strand
TTCAACGCCCATGGATTCCATTGAATCATAAAGCTTTTCTATTTCATCAGGGTCAAAATCAATTTCTCCCATAGCTTCTAAAATATCGCCGGTGCTCACTTGACCCGAAGATTTGCCATGCTGAGCTAAACCTTTTATAACATTTTCGATTCCTTTAGAATTTTGGTTTGTATCCTCCATTTTGTTCCTCCTTTAATTATTTGCGCTTTGAATATTTAAATTTTTAATGTAATTTTGTATTTCAACTTCAGAAATATCATTTATTTCCGAAAATTTTTTTCTTTCTTTTTCTTCTTTCAAAGTGCTTATATATTCGTCAACGCACTCTTTTTTCGACATACTCCTGTCGTAAGTGCATATCATTTTAGTTATTCTTCCAATTTCTTTAAACGAAAATTCATAACCTGAAATTACTGTAATATCAGGCGTTTTGCCTTTTGAAATTATGTCTTTCAAAACTTCAAAAACTTTTCTATTAAACTCTGTGGCAAAAACATCCGAAGAAACCTCCGAGATTATCCTTTTTGCTGCGTCAGCGTCGTTTATTATGCAAGAAATCAGACTTTCTTCGGCGTGAGCCGCTCTTAGATTAGTATGCTTGTCCTTGTTGACTTTATCATCAATTGCCGATATTTTCTTTTCAATATTTTTAAATTCTTTTGTTCTTGATTTTTTTGCAAATTGCCTTACGTATTTTTCGGTTTGAAGCAAAACCGTCGATTTCCTAACGCCAAGCTCTTCGCTTATTAAAATTGCATAAACTTCCCTTTCGACCATGGTCGCCGAGCTTGCAAGAAGCTTTGCAGCGCCGGTTAAATATTTGATTTTTCCGTCTGAAGTGTTTAAATCGCATTTTTCTTTAAGCGCCGAGAGCTGGTATTCCAGATCGCTTTTTGAATCATCCACAAGGCCCGAAAATTTCGCCTGTGCTTTATTGCCATAAAATCTTAAAAATTCATCAGGATCTTTAAACTCAGGAATAGAAATGATTTTAACTTTAACTCCAGCTTCCTTTAAAAGAGAAATAGCCCTTTCGGAGGCTTTTTTGCCCGGGCCGTCTGAATCGTAAGAGAGCAAAACTTCTTCGCAATAGCGCGACATAACCTTGACTTGAGAAGGCGTAAGCGAGGTCCCCAAAGTTGCAACTGCGTTTGTAAACCCAGCCTGATGAAGCGCAATGACGTCCATATATCCTTCGGTTAAAATCAAATTTTTATTGCCTGATTTCGAAGCAAAATTAAGAGCAAACAAATTGCTGCTTTTTTTGAAAACTGGCGTGTCAGAAGTATTAATATACTTAGGCGTTTCGCCGGTTAAAGTCCTCGCACCAAAAGCAATAACATTGCCCCTTACATCTATTATAGGAAACATAAGTCTGCCGCAAAATCTGTCAATATCTTTTCCGTTTCGGGATTTAAACGCTAAATTCGACATAATAATTTCGTCGCTTTTAAACCCCATTTTCTTAAGATGATTAACAAGCCCGAACCTGCTCGCGGGGGAATAACCAAGCCCGAAATGAATCGCCGTTGAAGCTTTTATCTTCCGGGATGTTAAGTATTCGCGGGCTTTCTTGCCCTCTTCAGAAAGCAGGCATTTGTGGTAAAATTTAGCGGCTTCTCTGTTAATTTTATAAACATTAAGCTTTGCGCGGTGGGCTTCGCTTTCTTCATCGCTGATGTCGTAGTTCATTCCGGCTTTTTCACAAAGAAATTTAACAGTTTCAACATAGTCCCAATGCTCGATAAGCCGGAGAAAGGTTATAACATCGCCACCCGCCCCGCAACCAAAGCAGTAAAATGACCCGCTGGAAGGGTAAACACAAAAAGACGGCGTTCTTTCGGCATGGAAGGGGCAAACGCCCATCAAGTTTCTGCCTTTTCTTTGAATTTCAACATAACCTGAAATGATTTCTTCAATGTCGATTTTTTCTTTAAGCTCAGTTATGAAATCATCTGAAAAAGCCAAAAAACACCACTCCTTCCATGTTTATTTTTAGAAAATCTTCGATGACCTAGGAAGAAATATATCCTTAAATAAATTTATTGCGAAAGTGTCGGTCATGCCGGCTATGTAATCGCAAATTGCTCTTTCTATTCCCTCTTTTTCAGCTATATCATGCATAGTTTTCGGCATTTTGCCGTCATTTTTTTTGAAATAATTATAAAGCGAACTGATAACAAATGGAACTTTATCTTCTTCGGATATAGACTTTTTGTTGGCGTAAACTTCTTTATACATAAACTTATGTATATCCTCAAAAGCGCTGCCCATTTCCTCGCCCATGCTAACTTCGGGCAAAGTGCTGTTGGCTATAAGCGCCGAAACCATCGCGTTTATCCTTGAAGAAAATTTCTTATCAGTCAGTTTTATAAAGCTTTGCGGCAAAGACCGAACATCTAAAATCCCTGCGTTTGAAGCATCTTCGATATCGTGATTTATGTAAGCAATTTTATCGCAAATTCTAACTATTTTTCCCTCAGCAGTGAAAGCTTCCTGGCCTTTCGTGTGGTGCAAAATGCCGTCTAAAACTTCTTCAGTTAAATTCAGGCCTTTGCCATCTTTTTCAAGAATTTCAAGCACACGAACGCTCTGCTCATAATGGCGAAAACCGCCGCTGTAAAGATTGTTTAAAACCTCTTCACCTGCATGGCCAAAAGGCGTGTGACCAAGGTCATGCCCCAAAGCTATTGCTTCGGTTAAATCTTCATTGAGCCTCAAAGCTCTTGCAACAGTCCTTGAAATTTGAGCAACTTCCAAAGTATGAGTAAGCCTCGTGCGGTAATGATCACCGAGAGGCGAAATAAAAACTTGCGTTTTATGCTTTAAACGGCGAAAAGACTTGCTGTGAAGTATTCTGTCTCTGTCCCTTTGAAATTCAGTTCTTATAAAGCAAGGATCTTCAGGAACCTTTCTTCCCAAAGTCTTCGAAGAAAACGAAGCCTCGCTGCAAAGCATACTGAGCTCTAAATTTTCCGTCATTTCACGAACACTTTGCATTTATTCTTTTCCCCTACCTTTTACTTTGTTTCGCGATAACTTTCGCAAATGAAATTAACTTTATCGCTCGACCTTAAAATATTTTCAAGCTTAATTTTAAGCGCATTAAAAAATTCATTTTTAACATAAAATTTTATGCTAACCTCGCCCGAATAATTCGTTTCCAAAATTTTGCCACCAAAATTCAAAATAGCATTCGAAACCATTCCAATTTGATTGTAATTGCAGTTTAAAATGCCTTCGCTGCACTTTTCCATTTTCAAAACACCGGATTTTTCAAGAACATTCATCGCACCGGAAGAATACATTCTTCGAAGGCCGCCGGTTCCAAGCAAAACCCCTCCAAAATACCTAACGACTACAACCATAACATTTTTTAAATTAAAGCTTTTAATCGCCGTCATTATGGGCGTTCCGCCTGTTCCGCAGGGCTCACCATCGTCTGAAAATTTTTCGATTTCTTCTAATATGTAACCGTAAACATGATGTTTGGCCGCATGATGAAGAAGCTTTATTTCTTGCAGCTTTTGTGCGGCCTCAGTAGCAGTTTTAACTTTGAAACTGTATGATATGAACTTCGAGCGTTTTTCGGTTTCTTCGTATCCAGACTCACTTTTTATGACATTATAATACATAATTATAACTCACCATATTTAACAAAGTAGGCAACGCCGAACTGCGTCGCCTAATGATTTTAACTGCTTCTCTTAACGAGCCTGAGCTAAACGTTTCTTGAATTTGCCTATGCGTCCACCTGTATCTACAAACCTTTGTTTATCTGTGTAAAAAGGATGGCATTTTGAGCATACTTCAACACTGATGTCGCCACGGGTAGACATTATTTCCATTTCATTTCCGCAAGCACATCTAACTTTTGTGCTGTTGTAAGAAGGATGTATATTCTTTTTCACCTTGAATTCACCTCTTTGTCTCTAATAAGTAAGCAAATCTACATGCGTACACCACATTATATCATATAAATTCAAACTTTACAATACCCAAAAATGATTTTTTACTAAACCGCATCATTTGAAACTGCTGGCAAGGTGGAAACAGCGCGTTTCATAAGCCGGGAAAGCCTTATGCGGTTAAACCTTTGAATGCACAAAAACGGGAGATTCCCTGCAATTGAAATGAGCGAAAAAATTATCGCGTAAGGCTGAGAATTAACGCAAAAAGAAATGATAAAATACATACAACCCATCATATGGTTCCACTCGGCACGACATGTTTCAAAAATAAACTTTTCAACATATTGCTTGTCTATTTTTCCTTTGAGCGAGCGCTTCGAAAAACCGTTTTTAGAAACAAATTGCGGAACTTTATCTTTCCATTTTTTAATCTTAAGAACACTCGTATAAAAAGCGCCGTCTCTTTCCCATTTTCTTTCTTGGTAAATTCCTCTTTTCGGATTAAAAAAAGCAGGATTTAGATTCATTGATAAAATAAGCACAATCA
>USIK01000073.1 GCA_900554775.1 uncultured Oscillospiraceae bacterium | reverse complement strand
TGGGATTTCCTTGTTCGGCGTTTCTGCTGCGACGTTCTTGGCCGTCTCTTAGGTCTTCTTTATCTTTGTTTAGTTAATAAACAGTCCCTGTGTCTTTGCTTGCCCTGGAGGACGCTCCATCTCCGTCTTTGTTGTTTATTTTAATGTGCGTGTCATGTGCGCTGCTACCACTGCCCGTCCTTGTTAGCCAGTTGGTAAGGTCCCAACCACATGCTGCGTTTAAATCATTGTAGGTTTCAAAGCCCTTTCCGCCTTTTCCGCCGTCGGTTCCGTCGGTTCCTATTGCAGAGCCGCCGCCACCGCCGCCGCTTCCTCCGGCGCCTGTTCCGGCTTCGTCGTTAAGTCTTTCTATTGTTCCAACGTCCGAACCATATATGGTTTTGGACATGTCATTTTTAAGCAAAGTTGACACAGTGGTCAGCCTGTAGTCGGTACTGTCATAGTCTGAGTCTCGGATGTTGTATTTTTTATATAAATCTATGAAGCAGCCGTTTTGAGCGTTTAACCCTTGAGCGCCGTTTCCACCACTGGCTTTTATTCCGCCATTTCCTCTGATGTAAAGCGTGGTGTTGCTCGGCAGATAAATTCCTGCAGTTCCTCCGGCAGAGCCCCCGCCATATTTAGTGTTACTTCCTGTTGTAGTGTTACTTCCTGTTGTCATTGCATCGCTGGCTCTGCTCGAACCATTCACGCCTATGAACTCGTTGTCTCCTTCTAGCCAAAGAGTGATTTCTTGCTTTTCGCTATCCTTTTTTGGATCTTGAATTCTAAACCTAGCGGTTTGGCTTATTTTGAAGTTTTTGCATTTGTATGCTCCTGGCGGGAGAGTGATGTTCCCGTTTTCATCAGTCAAGCTCTTTTCAGGCGAGCCGGGCTTGTATGCCACGCTGTAGTCACTGTTGTTAAGCTGAATGTATTTTTGAGGGTTTTTGGGGTTGTACTCCCCTTCAAGAGTTGCAATAAGATTAGACGGTGTTTCAACTTCAATGCCGCCAAGCCATTTTGCTGCCGCTTCGATTTGCACATTTTCGTTGAAGCGGCTTGAAGATATATAAGTAATGGTTAAAAGTGAAGCAAGAAAAACAGAAGTTGCCTTTTGAGCGGCTTTTTTCGTGTTCTTCGGTCGAAAGCTTTTTTGAAGATTTTCATAAAATTTCGCTATTTTGGACATTTTTTATCCTTCCTTTTCTTTACCATTTTCTTTGTTATTTATATCTAAAAAGTATTATTTGATATATAATAAAACAAATTTGCTAAATATTCAATATATTTTTTTACATGTTTTATAATATTTTAAATTTTTTAAGCATAAAAAACTTGCTTTTAACAGTTGAATGTGCTTTAGCTTGGGAATATAATTGTCAATAGATTATTACCTGATTTTTTAAAATTTTAAGGAGGACTAACATGGATAAAATATCTTCAAAAGAAATCAGAGATAAATTTTTAGAATTTTTCAAAGAAAACGGTCATATGGAATTAAGCGATTCTTCGATTATTCCAAAGAACGACCCTACACTTCTTTTCATAAATTCAGGGATGGCACCGCTTAAGGATTATTTCACCGGTGCTGCAAAACCACCTTGCAAAAGGCTTTGCGATGTTCAAACATGCATCCGCACAATTGACATTGACTCAATAGGGGACAAGCACCACCTAACAAGCTTCCAGATGCTTGGCAGCTGGTCGATTGGCGATTACTTTAAAGAAAAGGCAATTTATTTTGCTTACACTCTTTTAACCGAGCGAATTAAACTCCCGAAAGAAAAAATTTACGTTAGCGTTTTTTCAGGCGATGAAGAGCTTGGTATTCCTTTTGACAGCGAAGCTTACGAATGCTGGAAAAAAGTTGGCGTTGCTGAAGACCACATTGTTAAATGCGGCAAGGAAGATAACTTCTGGGGTCCGACATCTGAGACCGGACCTTGCGGACCTTGCACCGAAATGTTTTTTGACACTGGCGATGGTGAAGAATACATTCCCGGCGGGGACTTCGACACAACAAGATACATTGAAATTTGGAACGCAGGAGTTTTCATGCAGTTTAGCAAAAACGCAGACGGAAACTTCAGCAAGCTTGCTTTTAACAGCGTTGACACCGGGGCAGGCCTTGAACGTTTGGCAATGGTCATTGGTGGCTACAGCTCTGTTTATGAAACTGATTTGCTTGCACCTATCAGAGAAAAAATTATTGCTCAGCTTGGTTCAAAAGATGCTCTTTCTGAAAGAGAAATTTTGATTCTTACTGATCATTTGCGCACAACAAGCATCATCCTTTCTGAAAAAGTTGCTCCTTCAAACGAAGGAAGAGGCTACACGCCAAGGAAATTAATCAGGCGCTGCATGATGATTACACAGAAAAATAAAGTTTATAATTTTAATTTTTCTAAAGTCCTTGATTTTATACTCACTGAGTACAAAGACATTTTCCCGCACTTTGAAGAAAATCATGACGTTGTTATAAAAGCTTTCGAAAAAGAATATGAGCAATTTAATAAGGTTCTCAAGAGCGGCCTTGAAAGGCTTGAAACAATTAAAGGAGATTTAATTTCAGACGAAGATGCTTTTGAGCTTGTTACTACCTATGGTTTGCCTTTCGACATTATAAAACAGTATGCAGAAGAGAAATCTCTTAAAATAGATGAAGAAGGCTTTAAAAATAAAATTGAAATTCACAAAGAAAAATCAAGAAATATTTCTGCAGGGGCTAAAGGCGGAAGTTTAAACAAAATGTTCTCGCTTCTTAGCGAAGCTGCCGCAACTGAATTCACAGGATACGAAAATCATTCCTGCGAAGCTACCATTATTAAGGTGATAGACGGCGAAGAATTAACCGAAAAAGCTTTGGAAGGCCAAAACGTAGGAGTAGTTTTTGATAAATCTTGTTTCTATGCTGAATCAGGTGGCCAATGCGCTGACACAGGTGTTATTTCCGGTGAAAACTTTAAACTCAAAGTAAACGACGTTAAAAAATCAAACGACGGCGTGTTTGTTCATTTCTGCGAAGTTGAAAGCGGAGAAATCAAACTTGGCGATAAAGCATTTTTGCAAATTGACGAACAAAAAAGAATTGAAACCGAATGCAACCACACTGCGGTTCATCTTCTCCACAGCGCTCTTAGAAAAATCTTTGGTGAAAATGTTCATCAAGCAGGTTCTAAAGTTGAAAGTAAAAAATTAAGATTCGATTTTAACTATGAAAACGCCATAAAAGACGAAGAAATAGCAAAAATCGAGGAAATTGTAAACGAAAGTATAAGAAGTAATATTAAAAGAAATGTCGAAATTAAGAGTCTTTCTGAAGCTGTTTCGAGTGGTGCGATGGCGCTTTTCGAAAGTAAATATAAAGATGAAGTAAGGGTTGTTTGCTTTGGCGATGTTTCCAAAGAGCTTTGCGGCGGCACGCACACTTCAAGGACGGGCAACATTGGTTTGTTTATCATTCTTTCTGCTGAGGGGATCGGCAAAGGCGTGAAAAGGATTACTGCGCTCACAGGTGGCGAAGCTTTGAATTATGTTCAAGGTAAAATCAGGGAAGTAAGCGAGATTTCGAAGCTTTTCAAAGTTAAACCTGAAAATTTGATAGAAAAAATTAAGAAAGAAGCTTCTAAAAAAGATTCTAAGAGCGAAAAAAACGAAAAAGCAGACCTTACAAAGGCTGAAATTTTCAATTTAAAAGGTGACTTTAAGCTCGCAGTGGCAAAAATTTCAGAACCAGGCAAGAAATTAAGTAACGAAATAGTTAAAGCAGCCGAGAATTTAGGCGGGGTTTTTGCGTGCATTTGCGGCGAAGATAAAAAGCAAGTTATGATTGCGGTGGCAAACAGAGCTCAAAATGAATTCAAAGCAAATGAAATATTAAATGATTTGATGCAACATGTGAACGGAAAAGGCGGCGGCAACAAAAAACTTGCAACCGGCGGCACCAGCGCTTCGGCTTCGGATATTGCAGAAAACATTAAAAATATATGTATTAAATAAAAACAAATGCTTCAAAATGTTGAAACAAAATGTTAAAAAGTTACGAAGTGAAAAAATATTGAGAAAAAGTGTTGACAAGACGGGAGGTGATATGGTACTATAAATGAGCGCTGAGGGGAACGGCTCAAGAGAGAGAAGTGAACCGAGAGCGTAAAGGACCTTGAAAATTAAACAACGCAAGTGTGTATTGAGAAATCAATGACATAAAAATTGGACCCGTAAATAATTTTGAGATAAAATTAGATACAAATAATAAGTCAGTAAGACGAAATGAGCAGAAGACGCTCTAGGATAAATAACTAGAGAGTTTGATCCTGGCTCAGGACGAACGCTGGCGGCGTGCCTAACACATGCAAGTCGAACGGAGAATTGAAGCTTGCTTTAATTCTTAGTGGCGGACGGGTGAGTAAAGCGTGAGCAACCTGCCTATTAGAGGGGGATAACTTCCGGAAACGGATGCTAATACCGCATATAGTACATAATTCGCATGAATAAGTGTATGAAAGGAGCAATCCGCTGATAGATGGGCTCACGTCCGATTAGTTAGTTGGTGAGGTAAAGGCTCACCAAGACCGCGATCGGTAGCCGGGCTGAGAGGCTGAACGGCCA
>USIK01000072.1 GCA_900554775.1 uncultured Oscillospiraceae bacterium | reverse complement strand
TTACAATTGCTACCAACATGGCAGGTCGTGGTACGGATATCAAGCTTGACGATGTGGCAAGAGAAGCCGGTGGTCTGAAGATCATTGGTACAGAACGTCATGAGTCCAGACGTATTGATAACCAGCTGCGTGGACGTTCCGGACGTCAGGGAGATCCGGGTGAATCCCGTTTCTATATCTCTCTGGAAGATGATCTGATGCGTCTGTTTGGTGGCGCAAAGATGGAATCGGTCTCTCGCATGATGGAAAAGCCCTCGTTGCCAGAAGACATGCCTATTCAGGCTTCCATGGTAACCAAGGCTATTGAGACGGCTCAGCGTCAGGTTGAATCCTCAAACTTTGCTCTGCGTAAAAATGTTCTTGAATACGACGATGTTCTCAGCCATCAGCGTGAAATTATTTACGGTCAACGCGACCAAGTTCTTCAAGGAGCAGACATTAAAGCTCAAATTCTCAGCATGATTAACGATAGCGTTGAAGCTGTTGTAAACAGATATATTTCAGCTCACACTCCACAGGAAAAATGGAACATTGAAGGCCTTAGAAACTATTACATGGGTTGGGTGCTCAGGCCGGAAGACCTATCTTATGACGAAGAACACCCGCTTACAATGGCATATGATGAAATAGTTGATTTCATTAAATGCAAATGCCTGGATATTTACGAAAAGCACGAAGAAATTATAGGATCCGACGCAGCTCGCTCGCTTGAAAGAGCAGTGCTTCTCCACAATGTTGACGAGCAATGGATGGATCACATCGACGCAATGGAACAGCTCAAACAGGGAATTCACTTAAGATCATATGGTCAAAAAGACCCTGTTGTCGAATATCGTGTTGAAGGTTTCGATATGTTCGAAGCAATGATTGAAACCATTCGCGAAAACACTTCAAAAATGCTCCTTTGCTTTAGAATTAGCTCAGATAACCTTCATCAAGGAGTCGTAATGTTCCCGCAATAATAAGCAAAAAACTCCCCGGGGGAAATTCCCGGGGAGAATTTTTATTTAACCACTAATAACCTGAACTATAGGTATTTCGATTTGTTGGCCCTCTGATAGCCTATTATCCAAAGTATCTACATATGCCATCAATCGTACACAGTCACTAGAAAATCCCACCATGGTATTTACAAAGCTCTTAACGTAAAGGGCATACTTACCCAAGGCAAGCATAACGCCCCCAACTTTTTTAATGCCACGTTTAATTTTAGATGAAGTTTTATTGTAATCTTCTAACTCGCTCACCAATTTATCTTGTAAGTCTTCTAATTTATCCATTGTTTTTGAGCGATTAATTTTTTTGCCCATTTTGTCAAAGTTTTCTCCCAATTTTTTATAGGCTCCCATAACTTGATCTAAAATTTTTTCACTTTCGGCATTTTTTTCAAAATACCCCTTAAAGCCATTAACATTCTCTATGAATTTAGTAACATTATGAGATAATTTAACAACATCTTCATATAAATTTTTTGCATCGCAAGAAATAATTTTGCTAATTTCTTTTCCTGTTCTTATTTCAGCTAAAGCCTCATTTAAACGCGCAATAAATCCATTGCAATATTTTCTAACCGTATTAGCAGCTAAAATGCCTTTTCCAGCAGCAGACCTGTCACCCCCACCCAAGGATTTAATTCTTGTTTCACCATACAAAACGCTATCTTTGCACTGGTTAATTTTATAAAGGTCATCTTAAAATTTGCCTTGCTTCTTACTCAGTTCATCATCAGTATCTGCTCTTTTTTGGTTTATAGACGAACTCTCAATTTCTAAATTTTCCAAAAATATTATACTTTCATCTATCTGTTTTGAAAGCGCATTCAAACTCGTGGTGATATTCTTCATTTTTGCAACTGCTTCATTTCTGGTAGCATCTATACCGTTTCCATACACATCTTCTTCATTTGCAGCAACCAACATTTTTAACCTTCTAAAAGAATATGAAGCATCTTGGAACAATTGAACCAATCCTGCACCACTTCTTGGAACCAGTTTATTATTCTGTTCTATAAAAATATTATAATTTTCAACCTTATATCCAATAAAACACTCAAAAAACACTTTAACATGATCCGTATACGTTAAACCCGAACCTTGCAAACCTCTCGCTATTTTGCCAACTTCTACTAATTTTTTATCTTTTTCATAAATTTCCGACTTTATACTTTCTATGTCTTTGGCTTCTTCAAGTTTCCCAGAATCTTCTAATGATTTTTTACTTATCTTTGGATTTTTTTCAAGTCTCTCATCCACAGCCTTTATTATGGTTCCAATCTTAACAAAAGATTTATCAATACTATCCGAGTATCCCTTAATGCCACTTCTAACAGTATTACCATTACTAGCGATTAGAACACCATAAAAATCTTTTAAGTATGAAAAACTTTTTATATTTTTATATGCTTTAGTAATTCCCTCTTTTATTTTTTTATAATAACCCACAGCCTTGCTGTTTGCATTAACCTTAGCTGCCGCCTGAAACTTTTTATCTGGTATATCTTTAATAATTTTCTCAGTTTCTTTGCAAAGTACTACCATTCTATTTTTAACATCTTTCGGAACAGCAATTTGATTACCTTCAAGTGCATTACATTTTATTAATACTGCTTCCAATCTCTTAGCCATATCACTTTTTTGGCTTATTGGTCCGTTATTAGGCATAAAAATTACCTCCTAAAATCAAAAATTTGTATACTAAACATATATAATGCCAGTATACAAATAGTCAACTTGAATGTCAAGGTTTTATGTGTAAATTATATATTAATATCAGTTTTCACTATTGATATATTATCATATTTATTTAAATTTTTGCCGAAATCAAAATTTTTGAACCTTCCTGAAGGAAAAATATCCATCATAGGGACTAAAACAAACGCTCTTTCCTTCATGCGCGGATGAGGAAGAGTTAAATTTGCGTCATTGATAATTTCATTTTCATAAAAAATAATGTCTATATCTATCGTCCTCGGCGCAAACCTATAGGGGCGCTCTCTCCCAAGCCTAGCTTCGGTGCCCAGGCAAACGCCCAAAAGCGCAAAAGGAGTCAAATTTGTTTTAATTAAAACGCAACAATTTAAATATTTTTCTTGCGAGTCGCTAACTCCAAAAGGCTCAGTTTCATAAACATTCGAAACCGAAACCACTTCAATGCCAGGGGTGCTTTTTAAAGCACTAGTAGCACTTTTTAAATAAAATTCCCTATCACCCATGTTGCTTCCCAAAGATAAAACCGCTTCAAACAACTATTTTTCACCTCTTACTTATTAGAATCTAACCGCTACATACTCAAAGTCTTCTTTGATGGGTGCATGCGGTTTTTTTACTGTTATGTCAACCGATTCAACCTCACTAAACGACGAAAAAATCTCCGAAATTATTTCCACCGCAGCTTTTTCAATCAAGTTATAGCTCTTTTCCGTCATTACCTTTTTTATAACTCTAACAACCTCAGAATAGCTAATCACCTGGTTTATTTCATCAGTCTCGAAGCCCGGCATTTCGGGCAAATTCAAAACAGCATCAACGAAAAAGTCTTGCCCGTCTTTTTTTTCAAAATCATGAACGCCATGATAGGCAAATATTTTTAAATTTTTAACTATTATTTGGTTCATTAGATCTCCCTAGTTTTCAAAATTGCATCAGCGGTCTTTGCTGCCAAAACGCCTTCTTTAACATCGTGAACCCTGATTATATTCGCGCCTCTTTCAATTGCAATCGTGTTTGCGGCTATCGTGCCCGGCAAGCGGTCGATGTTGCTTCCCTTTTCGCAAAGCTCCGCGATGAACCTTTTCCTCGAAAGCCCCACCAAGCAAGCAACTTCATCTATTTTGAAGTTTCCTAAATTATTTATCACGAATCTATCTTGCGCCCTGGTTTCAAGGAACCCAACCCCCGGGTCAAGGCAAATTCTTTCTTTTGCAATGCCACACTTCTGAGCCTCGGCAAGCTTATTTTCAAAAAAATCTTTCATGTTTTTGCAGTCACCGCTAAACATAATCACTACTCCGCAATCACTTTTGCTGGCAACTTCAAACATCCTTTTATCTTTAAAACCAGTAACATCATTTATGATGCTCGCGCCCATTCGAAGCGATTTTTCGGCAACTTCGGGGTAAAAAGTGTCAATGGAAATAGGAATATTCAAAACTCCGTTTAATTTTTCAAGCACTGGTCTAAGCCTTGCCCATTCTTCATCGCTTGAAATTTTTTTGAACCCCGGGCGAGTTGATTGCGCCCCGATGTCAATGATGTCAGCTCCCAAATTTTGAATTTCAAGAGCTCTCTTAACCGCTTTTTCAGGCTCGTTAAAAAGCCCACCATCAGAAAAAGAGTCAGGGGTTACATTTAAAATCCCCATGACTAAACTTTTTTTATTAAAATTAAAATTATATTTCCCTGCTTTAAAAATGCTCAAATTTATCATTCCCTTAAAAAATTAATCGTCTTCCAAACTTCCCAATGAAGAGATAGTTTTAGTACTCGAGCCCACAGATCTCGCACCTCTTATAGTCATGCAAAGGTGCTCAGCCTCCAAAGTCACTTCAACGCCTTTAACAGGGAAATTAGAAAAAATGAAGTCAGCAACTTTGCTTGTGATTCTTTCTTGAACTTGAAGGCCTTTGGAAAAATAGTTAACAA
>USIK01000071.1 GCA_900554775.1 uncultured Oscillospiraceae bacterium | reverse complement strand
CCAAAAAGAACTTATGGAAGCAAATATCAGCAAAAGGCGTTGCGAATCTGGCAAGATTTTGATAAACGAGAAAGAAATTCAAAACACAAGCATAAGAAATGTTCTTGACAGCAAAATTTCAATAATTCATGAAGACCGCCACAGAGACGGCATTGTTCTTTCGATGTCTGTGGCTGATAATGCTATTTTGGAAAAATACAGAAACGAGCCGTTTTGCAAAGGGGGCTTCCTTGATTATGAAGCCAGAGATAAATTTGCGGATGAGCTTATTAAAAACTATGATGTTCGCCCGGAAGGCTGCAAAAACACTAAGATTAGGAATCTTTCAGGCGGCAACCAGCAAAAATTGGTTATTGGAAGAGAAATTTCAAACGACCCTGATTTGCTAATCGCTGTTCAGCCTACTCGCGGGCTTGACGTTGGAGCGATTGAATACGTTCATAAAATTCTTGTGAATTTAAGAGACCAAGGCAAGGCGATTTTGCTTATTTCTTTGGAACTTGATGAAATTCTTGATGTTTCCGACAGAATTGCGGTTATTTATGACGGCTCGATTGCGGGCGAATTCAGCCAAGAGGAAGCAAATGAGCGAAACGTCGGTCTTTTGATGGCAGGGGGTAAAAACAATGATAGAAAAGATAGCTAAATTTTTCAAAACTCCTTTTGTTTGCACTGCGCTGGCGGAGGTTTTGGGGTTTATGGTTGCTTGCGGGATACTTCTTGTAACGGGTTACAGCGCGAGCCAATCTTTGGCTATTATGATAAATTCAATTTTTTCAAGGCCTAAATTTATTGTTAATGTTATTCTCAAAAGCACGCCGATCATCCTAACAGCCTTGAGCGTTACCTTTGCTTTTAAAACGGGACTTTTTAACATTGGCGCCGAGGGTCAGTACATAGCAGCAACGATTGCTTCAACCATCGTTGGAATAACTTTTAACTTCCACCCTGTAATCCAAATTCCGCTTGTTATTTTTTCAGGCATGCTCGCAGGGGCTATTTTTGGAGGAATCGTTGGATTTTTAAAGTCAAAGTTCGGCATCAATGAGGTTCTAACGAGCATAATGCTTAACTGGATTGCTTTTTACCTTTGCAATTATGTTGTTACTTTGGAGGCTTTCCACAAGCCTGAAAGCGACGGAACTTTCCCTATAAATCCTTCGGGGTTCACTCTTTTTCTTAACGACTGGAAATTTTCAGACGCAGGAAGAGAATTCTTGAGAAGTAATCCGTTTTTAAACGACGTTATTTTGAAAACTGACTTTAATTTAAATTTCTTGATAGCGGTTTTGATGGCAGTTTTAACTTGGGTTATTCTTTACAAAACCAAAAAAGGCTATGAATTCAGAGTCGCTGGAATTAGCCCGGATGCTGCTGAAAATGCGGGAATTAATGTTCAAAGAAATATTCTTTACACGATGATGATCGCCGGAGCGCTTTCCGGCCTTGCAGGAGCTCTTTCAATCACAGGAACTTCAATTCACGGAATTCAAACTCTAGCCGTTTTTGAAAACTACGGGTTTAACGGACTTTCGGTTGCTTTGATTGCAGGCAGTTCGCCGATTGGATGCATTTTTTCAGGATTGATGTTTAGCGGGCTTATTTATTCAGGGCAGTCGCTCCAGTTTAAAATCGGTGTTCCTTCTGAAATCGTTAACATCATGATAGGAATCATAGTATTTTTCGTGGCTCTTGTTAGAATCATTCCTTCATTTATTAATAAATTCTTGGAAAAGAGGGAAAAACTCAATGCTAAGTAACATTTTAATTGCAATCTCAATAACGCTTATGTATTCCACGCCGCTTGCGCTCGCAGCAATGGGCGGCGTAATTTCTGAGCGCTCAGGCGTTGTAAACATTGGAATTGAAGGGATGATGAGCATCGGTGCGCTTGCCGGTGCAGCCGTTGGATATTTTTCCGGCAACCCTTGGCTTGGGCTCCTTTTCGCAGGAATTGCGGGCGGCTTAATGTCGCTTTTTCATGCAGTTGCTTCAATTACTTTCAGGGCGGACCAAACTGTTTCTGGAATTGCGCTTAACTTGATTGGCCCGGGCCTTGCGCTTTATTTATCAAGGCACTTTTTCGGCGGTGCAACGTTAACTTTGCCAGTCCCGAAGAAGCTCCCTAAAATTTTTGATTCCCAGCATTTGCAAGGCACTGCATTTAGCAACTTCAACCTTGATGTAACTGTCATTTTGGCTGCGATTGTTGTTACTTTGACTTGGTTTTTGCTTTACAAAACCAAATGGGGCCTTAGGATCAGGGCAATGGGCGAACTCCCTCATGCGGTTGACACCCTTGGCGTTTCGGGTTACAAAACAAGATATTTTTGTGTTATTCTTTCAGGAATTTTAGCGGGCCTTGGCGGCGGAACAATGACTTTAGCGATAATTTCTCAGTTCACTCCAACGGCAATAAGCGGTCAAGGGTTCATAGCTTTGGCGGCTGTTATCTTCGGCAAATGGCGCCCGTTTGGTGCTTATGCTGCTTGTTTGCTTTTTGGTTTTTCGCAGGCGTTGGTTGTTATGCTCGGTGGGGGAAACCTCAGCGTTCCTTCAACTCTTCTTGCGATGATTCCTTATGTTCTAACGATAGTCATGCTCATTTTATTCGTTGGGCGTTCTTCTGCTCCAAAGGCGTCGGGTGTTCCTTACGAAAAAGGTGCAAGATAAATAGGAGATTTTTTGATGGATATAAATTTAATATTATCTAAGGTTGACCATACTCTTTTAGCGCCCGCAGCGGTTTTTGATGAAATCAAACTTCTTTGCGACGATGCTATAAAATACAAAGTTGCCAGCGTTTGCATAGCGCCGGCTTTTGTTAAGCAGGCTTAAAATTACGTTGGAAATAAAATGAAAATTTGCACTGTTATTGGCTTCCCGAATGGCTACATGACCACTGAAGCTAAGGTTTTCGAAACTGGGGACGCAATAAAAAATGGCGCTGATGAAATCGACATGGTTATTAACATCGGCAAGCTGAAAGAAAAAAATTACAGCTACGTTGAAAATGAAATTGCTGCTGTCAAAAAGGCATGCGAGGGCAAAATTTTGAAGGTTATTATTGAAACTTGCCTGCTTACTGCTGAAGAAAAAATCAAAATGTGCGAGATTGTTTCGCGCGCTGGCGCTGATTTCATTAAAACTTCAACTGGTTTTTCATCCGCAGGCGCAAAGCCTGAAGACATTGTTCTTTTTAAAAAGCATGTGGGCAAAAACGTTAAAATTAAAGCTGCGGGCGGAATTTCTAGCCTTGAAGATGCATGGGAGTTTATAAATCTTGGCGCTGACAGGCTTGGAACCAGCAGAATCGTTAAAATTTTAAAAAATAAAAGCAAAGAGGGGCAAAATTAAGTGAGAGCTTATGACATAATCGAAAAGAAAAGAAACGGCGATGAGCTTAGTTTTGAAGAAATAAATTATTTGATAAACGGCTATGTCCAGGGCGAAATCCCGGATTACCAGATGTCTGCTTTTTTGATGGCAGTTTATTTTAAAGGAATGACCGATACAGAAGCCGAAGCTTTAACGAAATGCATGTTAAATTCGGGCGAAACTGCAGATCTTTCCGGTATATTTGGCATGAAAGTTGACAAACATAGTACCGGAGGGGTAGGCGACAAGACCACCCTTATCATTGCGCCGATTGTTGCTGCATGCGGTGCAAAAGTTGCTAAAATGTCGGGCCGTGGGCTTGGCCACACAGGCGGAACAATCGACAAGCTTGAATCCATTAAAGGTTTTAAAACCGCGCTTGACAGGGAAAAATTCTTCGAGATAGTTAACAAAGTTGGCTGCTCAGTTATAAGCCAAACGGGCAATTTGGTTCCTGCGGATAAAAAAATTTACGCTCTGAGGGATGTTACCGCAACTGTTGAAAGTATTCCGCTTATTGCTTCGAGCATCATGAGCAAAAAGCTCGCTTCGGGCGCTGATTGCATCCTTTTGGATGTTAAAGTTGGCGATGGCGCTTTTATGAAGAATACTGAAAATGCCGTGAAACTTTCCAAGCTTATGGTTAGCTTTGGCGCGAAGTTTGGCAAAAAAATTGCCGCTGTGGTAACGAGCATGCATGAACCGCTTGGAAATGCCATCGGAAACCACGTTGAAGTTTGGGAAGCTTGCGAAATTTTGAGCGGTAGAGGCCCTGAAGATTTAAAAGAGCTTTCGGTTTATCTTTCTGCGCAGATGCTTAATCTTTGCGGGGTTGGTAGTTTTGAAGAGTGCAAAAAAATGGCTGAAAAGTCCATTGAAAACGGCACTGCGCTTGAAAAATTCAGAGAAATGGTTAAAGCTCAAGGTGCAACCGAGGATCTCCCGGTGAGCGAAGTTTACCCGAGCAAATCTAAAGTCGTTTATGAGTGCAAAGCCGAAAAAGACGGCATCGTGACAGAAATAAAGGCTTCTAATTTGGGCAAAGCCGCGATGATTCTTGGCGCTGGGCGCGAAACCAAGGAAGCAAGCATTGATTATTTCGCAGGAATGATTCTTAACAAAAAAGTTGGAAGCAAAGTTAAAAAAGGCGAAGTTTTGGCCACTTTTTATTCATCTTCGGAAGAAAAATGCAAGCAAGCTGAAAAAAGGCAGAGAACTCACAGAGAGCGATCATGCCGAAAGGCTAGATACAAGCGAGGAAAAAAACATTGACGACATAAACAGCA
>USIK01000070.1 GCA_900554775.1 uncultured Oscillospiraceae bacterium | reverse complement strand
GTGGCCATAAGCAAAGTGACCGCTTGCCTTTGCCCTCCTGAAAATTGGCCGATTTTCGCTTTCATTCTATTTTCAAGGCCAAGGCCCAAAGTTTCAAGCTTTGCTCTGAAAAAGTCGGTGTTTTTCTTGCTAACCGCGAATTTAAGGCCTCTGCGGGAGCACCTCAAAGCCGCGAGAGAAAGATTCTCTTCAAGCGTTAAATTAGGCGCCGTACCTTTTAAGGGGTCCTGAAAAACTCTTCCTATAAATTTCGCACGCTTGTGCTCCGGCAGATTAGTCACATCTTCGCCATTAATGTAAATTTTGCCGGAATCAGGGAAATCAGAGCCCGCAATTAAGTTCATAAGGCTTGATTTTCCAACGCCATTGCCACCAATCACAGTAACGAACTCCCGGGGTTTAACTTCAAAACTAAGATTTTTAAAAATTTCTCTTTCATCAGTCTGGCGAGTGTTAAAAGTCTTTTTTAAATTTTTAATTTTTAGCATTTTTAATTCCTCCCAAAAAACGTTTTTTCAAAACGGGAAACGAAAGCAAAACAGCCGAAGTCAAAGCCGTGAAAAGCTTCAAATCACTCGGGTTCATGCCAAGGTTTAAAACAATTAAAATAATGAAACGGTAGCAAACCGAGCCCAAAACCGTGAAAACAAGCTTCATTAAAAACGAAGATTTCTTGTAAAAAGCCTCACCTATTACTATCGAAGCAAAAGCAATAACTATAGTTCCCGTGCCCATGTTAACGTCGGCATAACCTTGATTCTGCGCAACAAGCGCGCCGGAAACCGCGCAAAGCGAAGCACTGAGCATTAAGGCCAAAATCTTTTTGAAATTCGTGTTGCCGCCCAAAGCTCGCATCATTTGTTCGTTGTCACCAGTTGCTCTGATTGCAAGGCCAATTCTCGTTTTGAAAAACAAATTCAAAACAAAAATTATCAGCACGCAGAAGATCAAAACCATTCCAAAAGCAGAATACATCGAGTTGCTGAAAAATTTAAACACTGTGCTTTTTCCAAGGAGCGAAACGTTCGCCTTGCCCATTATTCTTAAGTTTATCGAATAAAGAGAAATCATGGTTAAAATTCCCGAAAGAATATCCTGAATTTTCAGCCTCGTGTTTAAAAGCCCTGTTATGAGCCCGGCCAAAGAACCTACCGCCGCAGCTACTAAAATGCTTGAAAATGCGTCAACCCCGCTTGCCATCAAAACGCCGCAAACGCTTCCTCCAAGTGCAAAAGCTCCTTCGGCGGTCATGTCGGCGAAATTTAAAATCCTAAATGTTATGTAAACTCCCAGAGACAAAATTGCATAAATTAACCCCTGGCAGCAAGTTGATATGAAAACATTCATTACTATGATTCCCCTTTCAATTCATCCGGAATTTGAATTTTTAAACTATCTAAAATTTCATGGTTTAAATTGAGCTTTGCATCTTTTATATACTCCACAGGCATATTTTCTATTTTTTCAACACCGCTCAAAATCTTAACAGCCTGAGAAGCAGCAATTTTGCCGATTTCACCATAATTAATCCCGTAAGTTGCGGCTGCACCCTGCGAAATCATTGAGTCTTCAGCCGAAACAACAAATTTGCCCCTGCTTAAAAATATTTGCGAAATTTGAGGCATTGCCGAAAACGTAATTTTATCAATCGGAACATAAAGAGCGTCCACTTCGCTTGCAAGTTTTTCGGCCACTTGGCTTATTTCATATGACTGCGAAATTGAATAAGCTCTTGCTTCAAGGCCCATGTTTTTTACGACTTCTTCAGCTACTTTTGCTTGATATTGCGGGCTTAAATCAGTGCAGGAATATAAAATTCCTATTTTCCTTGCGCCTGGACTTAGCTTAGTGATCAAGCTGATTATTTTATCAATCGGGGCTAAATCTGAAACGCCTGTAACGTTCATGCCGGGTCTTTCCTTCGAGCAAACAAGCCCTGCACCTTCGAAATCAGTTATAGCCGTTGCTAAAATCGGGATATCCTTGCTGGCGTTGGCGGCAGCTTGAGCGCAAGGCGTTGAAATTGCAAGAATTAAATTTTTCCTTTCATCGGCAAACTTTTGAGCAATCGAGCTGCAATTCGAAAGGTCTCCGCCTGCAATTTGAATATCAAACTCAGCATTTTCGCCTTTTTTATAACCCATTTTCCCGAGTTCACTAATAAATTCTTCTCTTAAATTATCAAGCGATTCATGCTCAACAATTTGAATAATTCCAATTCTCGTTTTGCCATCGTCACTGCATCCTGAAAGAAAAAACATTGATAATAACGGCGCTAAACAAATCATTTTTATTAATTTTTTCATTTAAATTCCTCCTAATAAAAAATAAAAGGCCAAAACTTTAACTGTTTTGGCCCTAAAATAATAAAAGCCGTCACAGATATGATTAGATATCTGTGGCGGCAACGAGAAACCTATGCTACAAATACCTAATATTTGTAACAAGCACGCCAGCTATTTAATTTTTGATTTAAACAAAAACTTCTCATAGCTTTTTCTCCTAAAATTTTACTATCGTCATTATACACTATTTTTCTTTAGAATAAAATACCTTTATGTCATTTTCAGTAATTCTGCTTAATTTTTCACGGTGTTCAGCAACTATTTTCGTCAGCCTATCAATTAGTAATTTTTTCGTGTCTCCGCAAGACAGCTCACCAGAATCAAATCTTCTGTAAATGTCATGCAAAACCTCATCATCAGTTTCAAAGAAATTAAGGTACTGGCATGGAACATCAACGGTCACGTCTCCACCTAATTTTTGGTGGCTTTCCCGAGTTCCATCACCACGAGAACCAGAAAATGCATACTTGTTAACTTTCCTTGCAATTTGAGTAGCTGAATCAGTCAAAAATATCGTTGAATCAGCCAAAACGCTGGAACTCATCTTGCCTGTATTTCTGACTTTTCCAGAACCTAACTTATTATATGTTAAAGGAGGGATAAACTTTCCTATAATCGCTCAATGGCTGAAAGTTCTGCTCAAATCAGCTGAAGCGGATTTTCTTCTAATTCTTTTGTTAAGCGTGCTTGAAAGCTGCGAGGAAAGCCTGAAATAAGGGTCTTGGTCAATAGCATAAGCAACTAGGCAAAGGGCAGGCTTTGTGAAAAGGTGCGGGTAAGCCTGATAAAAGGCCGCCGCACACTGGTAAACCGGCCAATCTATCATTCCGGGGTTGGCTTGGTCATCAACGCCGAAAACTTTTTGAAGAGTGTGAAACGAAACGCATTTTCTCATTTCAGTAACGAGATCTTCGTATTCTTTGCAAGAAGTTCTGTAATCGTGGTTCGATAAAATGAAAGTTTTTTGAGGGTCAAAACCCACGGCGATTATGTCTTTCGCATTTTTCCGGCCAAGATCATAAACGGTTTTGAAAGGCATATCTTTAAAATAAAATTTCTCATCATCCGACATTTGAATCACAACATTACAGTCAAAAGCATCTTGCAAATATTTCGCGAACATAAACGGAATCAAATGCCCAACATGCATGGCGTCTGAGCTTGGGCCACGGCCCGTGTAAATAAATATCGGGCAAGTGGCATCTGGGTTGACTTCTTTTTCGTTTAAGTAAGATTCATAAGCATCCAAAACTTCCCCAAACCTTCGGTGCGAAAAGAAAATCCCGCGTTTAACCCAAGGGTGAAGGGCAATGTTCTTCCCCGAGCGTCTCATCAGGCTATCCCACCGGTTAATCAAAGCCGGCGTTAAAGGCTCAACGCCAAACTGGCCTAGAACATCATCGTAGTTAACATTTCCTTCAACTTTCCACGGAGTTATTGTATAAGAAGACTTTTCTTCGTCAATTCCTATTTTTCTTTTATCTGAATTAGGGTCCATCGCAAATGCTTCTGAGGTAAAAATTAAAGACGAAAGTAATGCTGCAAAAATTCTTTTTCTTTTCATTTAAAATCTCTCCCTATTTTTTTAAGTCATTTGCCAAGTTTTCAATGGCCTCCTTGGTTTGATAAGGGAAAATAATTATGTGTGCTCTTTCGTTGCCGCTTTTATCTTGGAAGCAAGAAAGCTGATATTTCCTGCAAATTTCTTCACTCGGAGCATCCACTATGAAGATATTTGATTTTTCGTTTTTAACATATTTAACGTTGTTTTTTCGAAGCGCATTTTCAAAGAAAATTATGTTTTTTCTGTAATCTTCAGGGTCCGAATGCTTTAAAATATCCACTACTTGCTGCCTAGTTGAAAATGGCATAATATCGCGCGAGCCGCAGGTTGTGCTGTCTGTTTGGCCTATGTAGTCGTTATGATTACCAAAAAAGCTCCCCGTGCTTAAAAGAACACTTTTCACCATTGGCAAGCCAATATACTTGTGAAGGCTAACGGAAATAGAATCAATGTGCAAATCCCCAACGTTAGAAATAACCGGTGCATCAATCTGGTTATTCGGAATTCCTCCAAACAACGCAGCATCAACATGCACGAAATACGGTATATTTTTCGAAATTAAATAATCCGTTATTCTTTTAACATCATCACAACATCCGCATTTTGTCGTCCCCCAAGTAAGAATGATATTCGCCGGAGATTTGGTTTTTTTGTAGTCTTTTTCTATTTCCTTTAGAAGGATATCACAGTCGATAGCGTCGTTTGTGTCGGAAATTTGGGGAATTATTTTTCTTTTATAAAATTCCGAATTTTTATAAACGCTGTAGTGAGCAGCCTCGCAGAAATAAAGGGTTCCACCTGGGTATTTTTTAAAAGCAGCGTTTATTCCCCACTGATTGCTTTCGGAGCCGCCAG
>USIK01000069.1 GCA_900554775.1 uncultured Oscillospiraceae bacterium | reverse complement strand
TTCTGTTTGCATAAAACTTCCGGTAACTTTAAAAAGTTACCGTTTCCTCCATAAGTACTGTTCTATTTCGAAATATGTGAAGCAGGGAAGGTAATAATGAACTCCGTGTATTCCCCGAGTTTACTGTTTACTTTAATCTGGCCGTTGTAATCTTTAACTATATCGTTAGCAATTGCGAGGCCAAGGCCTGAGCCTTCAACGCTCATTTTCTTTGTGACTGAAGAGCGATAATACCTGTTAAATATCTTATCGAGTTCATTTTCAGGGATACCAACACCAGTGTCGCGAATTTTAACGGAAACTTGTTTGTTTTCTTCTTCAATGTCGATAAATATTTTTCCGTATTCCTTATTATATTTAATTGCGTTTTCAATTATGTTTATTAAAATGCGCGAAATTTTATCTTCAGGAATAGAAACGTATATATCACTCGAAACACTGTTAATGCATATTTTTACCTTATGCTTGTGAGCAAGTGGAGTGAGCTCTTTAACGTATTTATCAAGCTGGATAGTAAGGTTGCAAGGGTCAATCTTGTTCTCGCCAGTTTTGTTAATATAAAGTATGTCATTAACAAGTTTTAGAAGCTTTTGAGATTCTGAAAGAATTATGTCATAAAACTCCGTCGTAGTTTTTTCGTCATGACCGCCTTGCTTTAAAAGCTCAACAAATCCCATAATGGAAGTTATAGGTGTTTTTAAATCATGAACAAGGCCATCAAGTTCAGATTTATTGACGTTTTTGAATTTGTCCATAGTTGCTCACTTCACCTCCTAAAAATTTTTATTGAATTTCGTCTTCCGAAGCGAATCTATATCCTACTCCGCGAACGGTTAAAATATATTTCGGGTTTTCAGAATCATCTTCAATTTTTTGGCGCAAATATCTGATATGGACGTCAACTGTTCTTGCGTCCCCGCTGAATTCAACGTCCCAAACTTTTTCCATGAGTTGGTCTCTGTTAAGAACGCTTCCTTTACTAAGCATAAGCGAAGTTAAAAGGTCAAATTCTTTCATTGTGAGGTCGATGAGCTGGCCATTTTTGGAAACAGTTCTTCTTGCAAGGTTAATTGTAATTCCGCCGCAGGTTATAATGTCGTTATTGCTTGTGTTTGTGTTGAGGTATTCGTTTCTTCTGATAACTGCTTTAACCCTTGCGCAAAGTTCTTTCAAGCTGAAAGGTTTGGTAATGTAATCGTCTGCTCCCATTTCAAGGCCAAGCACGCAGTCAACTTCATCGTTTCTTGCGGTCAAAAGTATGATAGGGATAGCTTTAGTTGTTTTGTCGAGTTTGAGTCTTCCGCAAACGCTAAGCCCGTCTGGTGCAGGCATAACCCAGTCAAGAACTATAAGGTCCGGGCAACGTCTTTGAACAGCTCTTAAAAGTTCATCTCCGCCTGAAAATTCTTGTGTTTCGAAACCATACTCCTTTAGTGCCAGAGAAGCAAGCCTTCTGATATTAGGCTCATCATCCACAACATAAATTAATCCCATTGATGAATCTGACATAATTTTATACACGCTCCTGTTTAAGTTTAATGATAAAATAGTTTATTTTAGTAATTGAAATTATTAATGATTTGATAAAATTTAACATATTACTAATTGTTTTTAACACTAGGAAATTATATTATAAACGGAAATCAAAAACAAGTCTTTTGAAAATATTTGTAGTTTTTTCACAATTTGATAAGGTGAATTTACTTTGAAAATAATAATTTTTTTATATGTATCTTATTTCGAATTGCGAATATGGAAAAATTATACATATTATCAAAAATTTTCAAGTATTTAAAAACTATTAAAATCATATTGTGTTTATAATTTAAAAATATACTTCGGCCAATCTCTTGAAGTTTTCTTAATTTTCTGGTAGAATTTTAAGTAATTAAGCAAACTGGAGGAATAAGCTTTGCCAATCGGAGTTAATACATATATATATGGAAAAGAAGAACTTGATTATATAAAAAAATTAAAAGAAATTTTTGCAGGAAAAGAAAGCCCAAAAGCTTATATCAGAACATACGGTTGCCAGCAAAACGTTTCAGACAGCGAAAAATACAGGGGAATGCTCGAAAAAGCTGGCTTTACATTCTTGGAAGACTACCAAGATGCCGACGTTATACTTTTTAACACCTGCGCAGTTAGAGAAAACGCAGAAAATAAAGTTTTCGGCAACATTGGCAGGATAAAAGCCGTGAAAAAAGCAAACCCTAATGCTGTTGTGGTTTTGGCCGGGTGCATGACCGAACAAGAAAGTATTGCGAAGAAAATAAGCGAAGTTTACACTTTTGTTGACATAGTTCTAGGAACAAAACAAATCCAAAGTTTCCCGAAGATTCTTTGTGATTTTATTTTAAATAGGCCTGTGAAAAATAAACACGCTGTTATTTATACTTCGAAAGAAGACCCGATTTTGGAAGACTTCCCGATGAAAAGGAACAATAAAATTAAGGCTTTTGTTTCGATTATGTCTGGCTGTAATAATTTTTGCTCTTACTGCATTGTGCCTTATGTCAGGGGTAGGGAAAGAAGCAGGAATCCCGAGGCTATTATAAAGGAAACGCAGGGGCTTTTAAACGCGGGGTACAAAGACATCACTCTTCTTGGCCAAAATGTTAATTCCTACGGCAAAGATCTGGGCGAAGGGATTGATTTTTGCTATCTTCTTAAAAAGCTTGACGCTTTGGAAGGTGACTTTAAATTAAGGTTCATGACCTCGCACCCTAAAGACGCCACGAAAGAGCTTTTTGACGTTATTGCAGGCAGCAAGCACATTTCAAAGCATATTCACCTCCCGGTGCAGTGCGGAAGCAACAGAGTGCTTAAAGAAATGAACAGGAAATACACCAAAGAAGATTACTTAAAGAAAATTGAGTATGCAAAAAGCATCATGAAAGATGTCTCCTTTACTAGCGACATAATAGTTGGCTTCCCGGGCGAAACTTACGAAGAGTTCTTGGAAACAGTCGACCTTATTAAAAAGGTTGAGTTTTCTTCGCTTTTCACTTTCATTTATTCCAAAAGGCAGGGCACTCCGGCCGCCAAAATGCCCGACAATGTAAGCAAAAAAGAGAAGACATCCTGGCTTTTGGAACTTCTTAAAGTTCAAGAAGAAATTTCTGAAAACCTTTGCAAAAAAATGGTTGGAAATGAAGAAAAAGTTCTGGCTGAAAGCTTCGAAAACGGAGTTTTATCTTGCAGGACTGACGGAAATATAGTAGTTAAAGTCCCGAGTGAAAAAGACTTAACAGGCCAGTTTGTGAAAATTAAAATAACGGATTCCTCAAGGGAATCATTACAAGGAAAAATAATTTAAAAATAAAGGAGAAATAAAAATGGATTTAATATCTTTAGCAAGAGAAATTGGATTTGCAATTCAAAATGATGATGATTACATTGATTATAAAGTAGCAGAGCAAAACGTTGAGTGCGACCATGAGCTTCAAGAAATAATCGAAAAATTTAACCTCAAAAAAGTCGAGATTAACCACGAAATCTCGAAAGAAACCCCTGACACCGAAAAAATTGACAAGCTAAATGAAGAAATCGGTTCTCTTTACAGGGAAATGGTTTCAAACGAAACAATGAAAGCCTACAACGAAAGCAAAGAAAAATTCGCAAGGAAACTTCAAGCCGTTAGCTTCATTATAAACAAATCAGCAGAAGGGCAAGACCCTTACAACATTGAAATCGAAGAAGATAACTGCACGGGAAGCTGCGCAACTTGCGGCGGATGCAACTAATTTTAAGGATGTGAATGATTGAAGTGAGCAAAGACGTTTCGCCAATGATGCGACAATATTTAGAAATAAAAAAAGAGCACAAAGACAGCATCGTGTTTTTCAGGCTGGGCGATTTTTATGAAATGTTTTTTGAAGATGCTAACTTAGTTTCGGAGGAGCTTGGTTTAACTTTAACCGGCAATGATTACGGCCAAAAGGAAAGCGCCCCAATGTGCGGGGTGCCTTACCACAGCTGCGAATCTTACATTGCAAGGCTCGTTGCTAAGGGCTATAAAATTGCAATGTGCGACCAAATAGGCGACCCTGCAAAGGCCAAGGGCCTCGTCGAAAGAAAAGTCGTAAGGGTTATAACCCCTGGCACGGTTATGGAAGAAAGCATGCTTGATGAATCGAAAAACAACTTTATTTGCTCGGTTTATTGCTCCGGGGCGCTTCCAATTGCTGGGATTTCTTTTTGCGACACTTCAACCGGCGAGCTTAAAGTGACTGAAATTTTCGGGAATGATAAAGAGCTTGCAAACCAGCTTAAAATTGAAATCGGCAAATTTTGCCCTAGCGAAATAATATGCTTTTTGAAGCAGGATATTTACAGCGAAGTTAGAAAATTCGTGAATGAAAAGCTCCAGTGCAATGTCGAGATTTTAAAAGAAGACATAACTGACCAAGACGCTCAAAATTCGGTGAAAAGCCACTTTCAGTGTAATGACCTTAAAAATTTGAGCCTTGCCAACAGAGTCTGCGCGGTTAAAAGCATCACAAATTTGCTTTCTTATTTAAAGAAAACTCAGAAAGGCGATTTGCACCATATTAACTTCCCGGTTTTTTACGATAAATCGCAGTATATGGGCCTTGACCTTAATACCATAAGGAATCTTGAGCTCCTTGAAACGATTAGAACTAAATCTAAAAAGGGTTCTCTCCTGAGGGTTATCGACAAAACCAGAACTTCGATGGGCAAGAGGATGCTTCGTTCTTGGAATGAAAGGGCTCTTCGTGACACTGAAGAGAGACTTGTTCGCAAAGGCGCGCTGGAAGAGCTGT
>USIK01000068.1 GCA_900554775.1 uncultured Oscillospiraceae bacterium | reverse complement strand
ACCGCCTTTTACCTTTATAATCTTTATTTGCTCATCAGTTAAATTGCGAGGATTACCGCAAACCTTCTTGCAGTTCGAATGAGTCGCAACAATCGGTTTTTCGCAAATTTCGGCAACGTCATAAAAAAGCTTTTCGCTCGCATGGGAAATATCAATTATTATATCATTCTCCTCGAGTTTTTTTACGAGATTTTTGCCGAATTTTGTAAGCCCTTTCGGATTATCCACTTTAGCTCCATCGCCCGCCTCGCAGACGCCATTCCAAGTTAAAGTCATCATCTTAACGCCGCATTTTTTAAGACAGCTGACCTTCGAAAGGTCGCCTCCAAGAGCTGCAGAGCCCTCAACCGTTAGAATAATCCCGTTTCCGCCTTCGTTTTTAATTTTTTCAGCGTCATCTGCATATTTGCAAATTTTAACAATATTTTCGTTCTTTTTAGCTTGAGCGTGCAAAGTCTTTTGGCATTTTTCAAAAAAATCAAAAGCTGACTGACCCCTCAAACTGTCGGGAATCCAAACTGCAAAACAGCCTATATAACTTTTGAAATTCTTCGTTTTTTCAAGCGAAACGCTAAGATCGTTTTTGAAAATATCTCCGTTTTTTTTGGTGATTTCATAAATCGTGTCGCAATGCAAGTCAAAAAATCGCATAGCATTCCTCCGAATCAAAAGCATTTTCATGGTAAATAATTTCAAATGCCTTGTTTTTAACCACAATCACTTCAGCGATGTCAAACCTAGGCTGCTTTGTAAAGCCGTTTTCACCGATGAAGCAAAGCGCTGTTTTAATGATTTTAGTCCTTTTGCTTTTGTTAACCGCTTCAATAGCGCGCGAAAACTTGAAGCTCTTCCTGGTTTTCACTTCTACAAAAACAGTATACTTCTCGTCTTCTGAAATTATATCTATTTCACCAAAACGGCTGTGATAGTTAAAACAAATTGTTCGGTAGCCTTTATTTTCAAGATATTCTCCGACTGCTCTTTCGCCTGCTTTTCCAAGTTCGTTACTCATCTGTTTTCAAAATCTTTTTAAGAAATGTTTTTCTGTGAATCGGGCACGGGCCGTATTCTTTTATCGCCTGAGTATGCACTTTCGTGCCGTAGCCTTTGTGCTTTTCGAAAGAATACTGCGGGTATTTTTCAGCTTCAAGGAGCATCAGCCTATCCCTTGAAACTTTAGCCAGAATCGAAGCGCAAGCAATGCTGTGGCAAACGGCGTCGCCTTTAACAATTGCTTCCGAATTATAATACCATTTTGGCAGACTGTTGCCATCAACCAAAACAACTTCCGGGGCTTTTTCAAGACCTTCAACAGCCCGAGTCATGGCAAGGTGCGTTGCATTTAAAATGTTTATTTCATCAATTTCGCTAGCGCTGACAAAAGCAACGGAGTAGCAAACCGCCTCGTTTTTAATTATGTCAAAAAGTTTTTCACGCTTCTTTGCGGTTAGTTTTTTCGAGTCGTTAACACTTTCGATGATAAGACCTTCAGGCATGATAACCGCCGCAGCACAAACAGGCCCTGCAAGAGGGCCACGGCCGGCTTCGTCAACGCCGCAAATTAAATTTTTCCCCTGCGAGATATATTTATTTTCGTAAAAAAGCCAATCCATTTAATCCTCCAAATTTTTGGGAACTTCCAAAATTATTTTTCCAAGTTTGCCAGATCTAAACTCCTCCAAAAGCATCTCGGAAGCTCTTAGGGTGTCAATTTCTCCGCCACTTATGAGCATGCCACGCTTTTTGCCTATTAATTCCAAGATTTCCCCCGCGCTGAGGCCTTCAAGCATCTCTTCGCTGAGTTTAAATCTTTGAGCTAAATTAGCTGCGTATTTTTCTTTAATTTCTTCTATCAAAAAGACCGCTAGCTCTTCGATATCTAGTATTGAATCTTTAATCGCGCCGGTTATCGCCAGGTTGTATCCTGCATTTTTACCTTCGATTTTAGGCTGCAAAACCCCAGGAGTATCCAAAAATTGAAGGTCTTCGCCGGCTACAATCCACTGGTTTTTCCTCGTAACGCCGGGCCTGTTTTCAACCTTGGCCTTCGAGCTTTTTGCAAAGCTGTTTATAAAAGAAGACTTGCCCACATTCGGGATTCCAACAATCATAACCCTAACTTTCCTGCCAATAAGGCCTTTTTCTTTCCAGGCGTCAATTTTTTCTTTCATAATATTTTTTACTGCAGCTGTAAAAATCTTTTTGCTGCCGGAATTTTTCATGCTAAAAGGCACACAAGGTATTCCTCTTTTTTTGTAAAAATCAATCCATTTGTTAATTGATTCCTTGTCAATAAGGTCGGTTTTATTAAGCACCACTACTCTAGGTTTTAAACCGCAAATCTCATCTAAATTAGGGTTTCTGCTCGAAGCGGGTATTCTAGCGTCAACTATTTCAGCTGTTAAATCCACGAGCTTGAGGCTTTCTTTTATTTCGTTTCTAGCGCGGGCCATATGCCCCGGAAACCAATTTATGTTAGACTTGCTTGAAATATTATCGTTGTTCATTAAAATTATTCACTTTCTTTATTATTTTAAAAATTATCTTCTTAAAAATAATATATTCTCTTGCAATAATTTACAAGAGAATTTTAAACTATATTTTTCCAATCCTGTCAAAGGGGTAAATTATGAAACTCGCCTTGCCGATAATATCGTCGTAAGGGATGAGGCCCACTTCTTCAAACCTGCTGTCAGTTGAATTATTCCTGTTATCGCCCATCACGAAGGCATAGCCTTCCGGCACAACCATCGGGATTTCAGCGTCACCTTTAAGCCACATCTTTTCTTTAATATAAGTTTCGTTAAGAAGCCTGCCGTTAACCCTCACGGTACCCTTTTTAAAATCAATGCTAAGCCTTTGGCCGCCAAGTGCAATTATTCTTTTTATTATCGGGCTTGAAAAATTCCGGCCATGTTTAATAACAACGATATCGCCATTTTTAGGTTCATATTTCCACCGCATAATAACAACTTTATCATCATTATGAAGAGTGTTCATCATTGATTCGCCGCTAACATTAACAGCTCTGAAAACAAAATTCATAAGCAAAACAACTATTATCACTGCCTGAACAAGCGATTCAACCCATTCAAACATAACCCTTGAAAATTTGCTCATAAAACTTTGATTTTTGCTTTCATTATTCATAAAGGCTTCAAACCTCTTTCGGCATAAACTTTTTATTTAATAACTTTAACACGATTAAACGGATAGCAAACGAACATTGCCTTTCCAACTATATTTTCATAAGGAATCAGACCAATAATTTTGTTTCGGCTGTCGGAAGAATGGTTTCTGTTGTCGCCCATGACAAAGCAATAACCTTCAGGGATTACACTTGGAATAACAGCGTCGCCGCGAAGCCACATCGGCTCTTTAATGTAAGTTTCATTGAGTTTCTCGCCATCAACAGTTACCGAGCCTTCAGTAAAGTTGATTTTGAGCGTCTGGCCGCCAGTCGCAATGATTCTTTTAACGAGCGGTTTGTCAAATTCCTCGCCGTGCCTTATAACCACGACATCGCCGCTTTTAGGAGTATACTTCCATCTCATAACGGCAACTTTGTCCCCGTTATGGAGAGTATTCATCATGGATTGGCCGTCGATCGTAAGAAAGCGAAACAGAAAAGCACTAAACAGCACAACCACAACAAACGTTTGAACTATGGTTTCGCTCCATTCAAAGCAAACGCTTGAAAACTTTCCGGCGGGATATTTCACTTTCTTTTTTTCTTGCTCTTCATCATTTACTTGAACATTAATTTTTTCGTCCATATTTTTACCCCCGTCTTTAATAAAAAAATCAAAATATATCAAATATTATACAAATAAACTATTTAAAATGCTAAATTACATTTGAAAAAACAGGGGGAAATAAATTCCCCACTAATTTTAGTTCATTCTTTCTTTAACTTTAGCTGCTTTTCCTACACGATCTCTTAAGTAGTAAAGTTTAGCTCTTCTTACTTTACCTCTTCTTACTACTTTCACGCCTTTAACGCTTGGAGAATGCACAGGGAAAATTCTTTCAACTCCGCAACCATGAGAAACTTTTCTTACAGTGAAAGTTTCGGCAATTCCGCTGCCTTTTCTTGCGATAACTGTTCCTTCAAATACTTGAATTCTTTCTCTGTTTCCTTCTTTGATTTGAACGTCAACTTTAACAGTATCACCAACGCTAAATTCAGGAAGTTCGCTTTTTAAAGATGAGTCTGAAACTTGCTTTAATAAATCCATAAAATTTCCTCCGTATAATCCACACGTTCGTGCCCGAAATTAAACCAGCAGAGGAACGTTGATATTTTCGCACTAAGCCGAGGCTTATGTACATACTTTGATAGTTTACCATAATTCCATTTTATTTGCAATAGTGTTTGCAAAATTATTTTAAATATTTTTGGCAAGTTCGCGAAGGTAATTTTTAAATTCCTGCCCAACTTCACCATGCCTAAGGCCAGTTGCAACAATTGCTTTCAAAACGCCTATTTTGCTGCCCATGTCGTACCTTGTGCCGAAAAAGTCAACCGCTATCATGCCGTCTCTTTGGGCCAAAACTTTCATTGCATCCGTCAGCTGGATTTCCCCGCCTATTCCAGGAGCAGTTTTTTCGAGAACATCGAAAATTTCAGGCGTTAAAACGCACCTACCTAAAATTGAATAAAGCGACATAACTTGCTCCGGCTTCGGCTTTGCGATCATGTCCGTGCACATGAAAAGATTGTCTCTTATGTTTTTAACTTTTAGCGAACCGTATTTTCCAACGCTATCTTTCGGCACTTCTTTTGCGCCAACGACCCCAAGGCCAAACTCTTCAAACGCATTGATGAGCTGCTTG
>USIK01000067.1 GCA_900554775.1 uncultured Oscillospiraceae bacterium | reverse complement strand
TCCAGTTTTCATTTCCGGCCATGCAGCGTTTATTCCTTCAACATCCTCCACTATATTAGGCAGCATCATGCTTTTAGCTCTATGCATTTATTTCACGGCTGAAAACAAAATTTTTTTAAACAAATAGCCGTTTTTCGTCACAGCAGAATAAAAAAATTCATAATATGCTCACAGAGGAGTGAATTTAAACATGAAAAATAATGCTACAGCCCCGGAATTTTTTTTAGGCGCAAACACCCCTGCAGGATTTTTCTCGATTTTTAACAATCTTTATTCGCCGCAACAAGGCTGGTTTTGCCACATTTTGAAAGGCGGCCCTGGAACAGGAAAATCAACGCTTATGAAAAAAATTGCAGAAAAACACTCTGATTGCGAAATCATAAGATGCTCATCGGATCCGAAATCTTTAGACGCCGTGATTTTAAAAAGCTCTAAAACCTGCATAGTTGACGGCACTGCCCCACATGTTATTGACCCCACTTACCCTGGAGTTTCCGATGAAATAATAAATCTTGGAGAATACTGGAATAAAAAACAGCTCAAAAAAAGCAAAAAAAATATCCTGAAATTTTGCCAAGAAAATTCAAAATTCCATAAAACTTCGGCAAAATATCTGGCCGCTTTCGGAGTTGCCTTTGAATATAATTCCAAAATAATTGAAGAAAACACTAACTACGAAAAATTAGATTCATTTTGCGAAAAATTTTCAAAAAAAATATTAAAAAAACTTCCTAAATCAAAAGGAAGCGAAAAACTAAGGTTCGTAACCTCAATAACGCCCGACGGATACATATTTTTGCAAAAAGCAGTTAGCTCACTTTGCGAAAAATTAATCGTAATCGACGATAACTTCAGCGTTTTGGGAAGTTACATTTTAAAATATTTAAGAAAATTCGCCTTAGAGAAAAACTACAATATAATTTCATGCCCATGCCCATTTTCACCAAAAGAACACCTCGAAGCCTTATTCATAACTGATTTAAAAATAGGAATAATTGTAAAAAATCAAAATACTTCACAAAATTTTTTGAATGAAATAACATTAAAACCTGAGAAAATTTACACGAAAAAATTTCTTAATAAAGAAAATGTTTCAAAAAGCAAAAATATTTTGACTTTTAACAGTAAAATTTGCAAAGAATTTTTGAAAGAATCTGTTTCGAATCTTTCAAAAGCCAGGAAGATTCATGATAAAATTGAAGCAATTTACAGCAAAGCAATGAACTACGAAAAGGTAAATAAAATAGCCCAAAAGCTTGGTAGCTTCTAGGCTTTAAATAAAATATCGTAATTATTTGGATTCAGTTTTTGTAAAGCTGAGTCCTTCCATGCTTCTTGGGCTAATTGCGTTAGCCATGTTGATGCAAGAGCCTATAAGCCCACAAAAAGACACGAAAAGCGCTGCAGAAGAAACGAGATCTTTCCATGCTTCAGAAGCGGCGTTTTTAATTTCACCTGTCATTTTTATTCTCCCTTTCAATTTAAATCATTTTAAATTAGCCTGAAATTTTTCCTACCATAGTAGAAACAAATTTCTTTAAATCATTAGAAAACTTGTCAAGTCTGCATATTAAATCGCAACCACAATAAATAACTTGCAAAATTTGCATGTTGTCATCCCCTCTTCAAATGAATTACTAAATCTGTACCAAAATTATATCACAATTTTTACACAAAGTCAATAGAACTCAAAAAATATCATTACAAAATCTAAGCGATATATTATAATTTTTTGTTATACATCCATTATTTTTAAAAATTCGTATGCTCTTTTCATGTTTCCTGTCAAATATAAATATCCAAAAAGCGCTTCCAAACCTGTGGCTCTGCGGTAAACACCGGGAGCCGAATTTTTTGGGACCCGGCCCGTTTGAACATTGCGCCCTCTTTTATAAACAGCGAGCTCTTCTTCGGTTAAAATGCTTTCAATTTTGCTAAGCATCTCCGACTGCGCCTCGCAGCAAACCTTACTAACTTTCAAATTGTGAAGCTTCCCGATACTTCCATCAACGCTGTTAACAATTTTTTCTCTTATTAAAAGTTCATAAACCGCATCACCTAAAAACGCTAGCTTTTGTGCACTCATCATAGAGACTTTTTCCGTCATTTCAAAAAATCTTCTTTCAAATTAATTATTCAAAAAACTCAAACTCGACGCCATTGACGCTAACGCTGTCGCCCGGCTTAATTCCTGCATTTTTCAAAGCATCCGTCAAACCTGAAGTTGTGATTGCATTTTGGAAGTAGTTAAGCGATTCATAATCATCAAAGTTAGTTGATTTAATAACCTTTTCGAGCTTCGAAGATTTGACCACATAAACGCCTTTTTCTTTTTTGATTTCAAAGGTGTCTTCTTCTAGGTTCGAACCCAAAGTTTTTTCAGAAGCAAAGGTGTAAATATCCGGGAGTTTACTTAGTTTCTCAGCGATTGTATCGAGCATTTCGGCAATTCCTTGGTTCGAAGCCGCCACGACTGAAAAATACTCATAACCCTTCGAAGAAACATAATTTTTGAATCTTAAAATATCTTCTTCGGAAGCTATGTCGCATTTATTTCCAACCACTATCATCGACCTTTTAGCAAGCTCAGGGTTAAATTTTTCAAGCTCTTCATTTATATTGTCGAAATCCTTGCAGGGGTCTCTTCCCTCGCTGCCCGAAACATCAACCACATGAACAAGCAACCTGCACCTTTCAATATGGCGCAAAAATTCATGGCCAAGCCCCACGCCCTTCCAAGCGCCTTCGATAAGCCCTGGAATATCCGCCATGACAAAAGATTTGCCGTCTTTATATTTAACCACACCCAAAATCGGCGAAAGCGTAGTAAAATGGTAGTTTGCAATTTGCGGTTTAGCCTCACTGCAAACTGAAATTATCGTTGATTTGCCAACATTTGGGTAGCCTACTAGGCCAACATCCGCCAAAAGTTTAAGCTCAAGCTTAATGTTAAGAACCTCAGTTTCCTGGCCGGGTTTTGCGAATTTAGGCGACTGCCTAACTGAGTTAGCAAAATTCATGTTTCCTGCGCCGCCTCTGCCACCTTTTGCTAAAACGTAAGGCTCAGGTGAAGAAAGGTCATAAATGAGTTCATCAGTTTCGGCGTCTTTAATGAGCGTTCCGTAAGGAACCTTTATGGTTAAATCTTCACCTTTTTTGCCAGTTTTTTTGCCGGGCAAACCATTCGCACCATTTTTGGCAAAGAACTTTTTCTTATACCTGAAGCTCGAAAGCGTTGAAAGGTTATTATCCGCAACGAAAATAATACTTCCGCCGTTTCCGCCGTTTCCGCCGTCAGGGCCACCGGTCGAAGTGTATTTATCCCTCAAAAATGAAACATGACCGTTCCCGCCATTCCCAGCTTTAACAACTATTTTTGCAACATCTACAAACATTTTAAATCACACCCCTTTATTACTTATTATTACAAAAATCAAATTAAAATTCAAAAAAATAAAAGCGAACTCTAAATCTTAGAGTCCACTTTACATAATTCAATATTACGCATAAACACTAACACGTTTACGGTCACGTCCGACTCTTTCGAACTTAACTTTTCCATCAATCAAAGCAAATAAGCTGTCGTCTGAACCACGGCCTACATTTTCGCCTGGATGAATTTTTGTTCCACGTTGTTTAACGAGGATGTTACCAGCTTTAACTTCCTGGCCATCAGCACGCTTAACACCTAAGCGTTTCGATTCTGAATCTCTTCCGTTGTGGGTTGAACCTTGACCTTTCTTGTGAGCAAAGAGCTGTAAATTAATCATCAGCATTTTACTTCACCTCCTCGTAATTCACATTGATGTTCTCCGGGTAGCTTTCTTCCATCATAATTAAATGATTCTTAAGCCCCTCAAAAAGAACTTGGCATAAACCGGCACTCTTGCCCGGCACACGAACATACATATAGCCATCATCATGCACTTTTATTTCAGCGTCAATATTCATAACGCCGGAAATCGTGTTTGCAACCATATAAGCAACCGACGAAACCCCTGCGCAAACAATATCTTTGCCGTAATCATCGTAATCTGCATGACCATCTATTCTAAATCCGCAAATTTCACCGCTGCAAAGTGTAAAAAAACTTACTTCAAGCATAATTAGAAACTAATTTTTTCAATTTGTACTTTTGTGTACATTTGTCTGTGTCCGAGTTTTCTTTTTGAACCTTTTTTAGGTTTGTAAGTAAACACTGTTACTTTCTTTGCTTTGCCGTTTTTAAGAACCTTTCCTGTAACCTTTGCAGATTCAACTAAAGGACTTCCAACGTGAAAGCTTTTGCCGTCATGTCCGGCAACAACTTCAAACTCTACTTCGCTGCCTTCGGCTAGATCTAATTTTTCAATGTAGATTGCTTCGCCTTCGGAAACTTTGTATTGTTTGCCACCTGTTTTTATAACTGCGTACATACCTCTTTACGCACCTACCTTTACTTTATCTCGCTACTGAACCAGGCAGGCTTTTAAAAAGCCATTTAAATGCCTGCAATATGCGGTAATGCTATTTTATCATTTTGATATCAATCTGTCAAGAAAATTAATCAAGGTAATCTTTTAATTTTTTGCTTCTGCTTGGATGGCGGAGCTTTCTAAGCGCTTTTGCTTCGATTTGGCGAATTCTTTCTCTTGTAACGTCGAATTCTTTTCCAACTTCTTCGAGCGTGTGCGGGCGGCCACCGCTGATTCCAAACCTCATTTGAAGAACTTTTCTTTCGCGCGGAGTCAAAGTTCCAAGAACGTCCATAAGCTGCTCTCTTAAAAGAACATGCGAAGCCTCTTCAACAGGCGCCAAAGCGTCTCCATCCGGGACCATATCTCCAAGATGAGTGTCATCTTCCTCGCCGATTGGCGTTTCAAGCGAAAGCGGGTCTTGCGACGCGCGCATTATTTCCCTGAT
>USIK01000066.1 GCA_900554775.1 uncultured Oscillospiraceae bacterium | reverse complement strand
AGCAACACAAGCATTATTCCCAAAAATGGTTGCAGCCACTCGGGGTTTGAACCCGAAAGCAAGTTATCAAGGAATATCCTGCTAAATATCGGCGACATCAAGCCTATCACCGTTAAAACAAAACTTATCAAAACCGCTAAAATAAAAGGTTTCAAAGCGCCTTTTAAGCACCTTTTTGCAAAAGTAAAAACGCTTTTTTGTTTTCCTTCCGGTTTAAATTTTTCAGTTGGAACAAAAGTAAGAGCAATCCCCGTGAAAGACCTATCGAATTCTTCCATTCCAACGGTAACCTTGCCTCTTGCAGGGTCGTTTATATAAAATTTCCCTTTTTTAAAGTCAAACCCGCAAAGAACCACGAAATGGTTAAAGTTCCAGTGAATTATCGCCGGCAAAGGCAGCGATTCAAGGTTTGCAGGTTCTAGCCTATATCCTGCGGCTTTAAACCCATAGGCACGTCCGGCATTCAAAATGTTTTTAGCTATGCTTCCGTCTCTTGAAACACCGCAGTCCGCACGAACTTGGGTTAAAGGCAGCCATTTTTTATAGTAAGCTGCAATCATGCAAAGGCAAGCGGCACCGCATTCAAGCGCTTCCATCTGCATGACAACAGGTACCTTAAGTGCTTTTCCCATCAATTTCACCCCCTAATTATCTGTTAAATATTAACTCATACGGCTTAGTTCCGCCAACAACAATCGAAGCTTCGCAAAGCGAACCGTTGCTTACATCCATTTTTTCTCCTTGGTCGCTTGACCATTTATCCATCGAAAGAACAACTTCCACAAGGTTCTCTGCCGAAGCTGACGCAAGCAATGGAGCGAAAAGGCCCGGGTCTTCAAAGTTTGCAGAGAGATATTCATTCGTTACGATTTTCTTTCCGATTGATTTAACAGTTCCTTTGATGTATCCATATTGTTCACGGTCGGCATAGTTAGGCGAAATTTGAGCTTCCATTCCTTCTGAGAGGCGTTTGCTCGTACCAAGCGGAATAAAGCAATAGACCGCTTCTTGCCCCGAAACATCAGTTGCAACAACGCCCGAAATAGCAACAGTTTTCGGTATTACACCTGAAAAAATCCAGATGATACCAGCCGCCAGAATAGTGAATATTCCAATGAGCATAACTATCAAACTTGGATTTGTTACTTTGATATACTCGTTTAGCTGGTCAGGGGATGAAACCCTTTCAAGACTGCTTTTTCTAAACAAATTGCTTCCATTCTCAGCCATAAAAATTCCTTCTTTCCATCAATTTTTTGAATTATATATCAATTATATAATTTTGCACATAAATAATAGACTAATTTGTAACTAAAGTCAAGTAAATTTTTATACACATAAGCAAAAGAATAGACTTTCGCCAGAATGCCTATTCTTCTTTTTCTTTTTTATTTTTTATTACTTTAAGCCTTGAAAATTCTTCTCTTTCCTTTTCTTCAAGCGCATCAGTTATGAAAGAAATCATCTCTTCAAATTTCGGAATCATAACGTTTTTCAGTGCGTTTGCGCGTTTTTGCGTCTTTTTAATTGCGTTTGCCAACAAATAAACGCTGCTTTCAACCTCGGCAAGGGTCGCCGTCATTCTTCTTACTTCCCTGAAGCAAGCGTAGGCTTTGTCAAGGTCTGAGTTTGAATTAAAAAGCCCGAAAGGAATGTCAGCCTCAGCTTCTTCAAGCTCGGTAAACTGAACTATCGGAATTTCAACACCCATAACACTCCTGAAAGAAAGCTTAAGCCTTGATTCTTCCGGCACCGCAAGCGAAAGCTCCTCGCACACGCCAAGGGCAATGTTAGCTTTGTGGAGCATATTAAAAGCCTTGGCGTATATCGTGTCGATTTTTTCCTGGATTTCTTCAGCTTTGTCGATCAAAGTCATCATTTCGCGGATTAAAATATTTCTTTTTCTGTCAAGAAGCTCAAACCCAACTTTCGAAAGGTCGTAGGATTTTTTAGTTGCAATTAAATTTCCTTTTGTAGGAGCAATCATTCACATTCCTCCTTAATTATCTTCAAAGTCTTCGTCTTCGTCGTTTGAATCTTCTTTTTCAAACAAATCTATCTTAGCTTTGCTGTCAAGAAGACTCTTGTCTTCAATGTAGTATTTATCGAGTGTTTCGCCGCTAACTCTGTCAAGCTCCGTGCGAGGGAGGATCGAGAGAAGCTTCCAGCCTAAATCAAGGCTCTGCTCAATCGTACGGTTTTCGTTGAAGCCTTGGCAAATAAATTCGTTTTCAAAAGCCTTACCGAATTTCATGTAGAGTTTATCGGTAGCAGAAAGGTCATCCTCGCCGATTACCGAAGCAAGCGCTCTTGAATCCTGCACCTTCGCATAAGCCGCAAAAAGCTGGTTGGCAAGTTCAGGGTGGTCAGGCCTTGTGTAGCCTTCGCCGATGCCATCCTTCATCAAACGTGAAAGCGACGGAAGAACCGAAATAGGGGGGTAGTTGCCTTTTCTGTCCATTGCTCTGTCAAGAACAATCTGACCTTCAGTGATGTACCCCGTCAAGTCAGGAACAGGGTGAGTTATGTCATCGTTCGGCATTGTTAAAATTGGAATCTGAGTTATGGAACCTGATTTTCCTTTAACCATGCCCGCACGTTCATAAAGCGAAGCAAAATCAGAATAAAGATATCCCGGGTAGCCCTTTCTTCCAGGAATTTCACCTTTTGACGAGCTAAATTCCCTGAGTGCTTCAGCGTAAGAAGTCATATCCGTCATTATAACAAGAACGTGCATTCCAAGCTCAAAAGCAAGGTACTCTGCGGTTGTTAGCGCACAGCGCGGAGTTAAAATTCTTTCAATAACCGGGTCGTTTGAAAGGTTAAGATACATAACAACCCTTTGAGTTACGCCGGTTTCGTCAAATTTTCTTCTAAAGTATTCAGCAACGTCATTTTTAACGCCCATAGCCGCAAAAACTATTGCCAGATTGTCTTTTCCGTCGTCGTCAATTTTAGCCTGCCTTGCAATTTGAACTGCAAGCTCGTTGTGTTTCATTCCCGAGCCTGAGAAAATAGGCAATTTTTGGCCCCTTATCAAAGTTGAAAGAACATCTATGGCTGAAATCCCTGTGTTGATGTAATTCTTCGGGTAAACCCTTGAAATCGGGTTAATAGGCGTGCCGTTGATATTCATCTTTTTATGCGGGAAAACTCTTCCCAAATTGTCAATCGGCTCACCCGAACCACTAAACACGCGGCCGAGAATTTCAGGCGAAAGAGAAATCTCCATCGGATGGCCCTGCAGCTTAACGCTGGTGTTTGAAAGCGAAATAGAGTTAGTTCCTTCGAAAACCTGAACAACAACTCTGTCTCCTTGAATTTCAACGATTCTTCCTTTGCGGTAATTTCCGTCGCCGAGCTTTATATCAACAACTTCTTCATAAGAAGCATTCTCAACGCCGTCAAGAACTATAAGCGAACCGCTGATCTCTTTAAGTCCAACATAATTTAAAACCATTTTATTCCCACCTCCCAAATTAAACCTTTTCACTTATTATTTTGTCGATTACATCGTCGATTTCTTTTTTGTAATCGTCAATTTTATCGAGTTTATCATTCGGCACATCGTATTTGATTCTCGTGAGCCTATCGAAAATACCTGTTTCGATCGCTCTTGAAATCGGGATTGAAGCCGAAATGAGCTGCCTTACTCGCTTGTTTAAATAAAGAATTACTTTCATCATTTTCTTTTGCTTTTCAAGCGGCACGAATGTGTCGTCTTTATGGAAAGCATTTTGTTGCAAAAATCCAACTCTTATAACTTTCGCAATTTCAATTATGAGTTTCTGGTCGTCAGGCAGAACGTCTGCTCCAACGAGCTTAACGATTTCCATGAGTTTGTCTTCTTCACTAAGGATCGCAGCAATTTTCTTTCTGTATTTGATGAAAGAATATCCAACATTTTCAGAATACCATTTATCAAGGTCTGCAAAATATTCACTGTAGCTGTTCATCCAGTTGATTGCAGGGTAGTGCCTTGCGTAAGCAAGAGCCTTGTCAAGCGCCCAGAAGCATCTGACGAAACGCTTGGTGTTTTGCGTAACCGGTTCTGAAAAGTCCGAGCCTTGCGGCGAAACTGCACCGATTATCGTAACTGAACCTTCCGGTCCGCTTAAAACTCTTGTTCTTCCTGCTCTTTCATAGAACTCTGAAAGCCTTGAAGGCAAGTAAGGAGGGAAGCCCTCTTCAGCAGGCATTTCTTCGAGCCTTCCTGAAATTTCACGGAGCGCTTCTGCCCAGCGTGAGGTTGAATCCGCCATTATTGCAACGTCGTAGCCCATGTCACGGTAATATTCCGCTAGGGTAATTCCTGTGTAAATCGAAGCCTCACGAGCCGCAACAGGCATATTCGAAGTGTTCGCAATCAAAATGGTTCTTTCGGTCATTGGTTTGCCTGATTTCGGGTCAATAAGCTTTGAAAACTCATCAACAACCTGGCTCATTTCGTTGCCGCGTTCACCGCATCCAACGTAAACTATTATGTCTGCATCGCACCATTTTGCGAGCTGGTGCTGAGTCATTGTTTTTCCGGTTCCGAATCCTCCCGGAATCGCAGCAGTTCCTCCCTTTGCGATCGGAAACATCGTATCGATGATACGCTGTCCGGTAACAAGCGGGACGGATGCCGGAAAACGGTGATGAGTCGGTCGCGGAGTACGAATCGGCCAATGCTGAGTCATTGTCAGTTCTTTCTCCTGTCCGTTAGGAAGTTCCAGACGAACCAGAGGTTCGTCAATTGTGTATTCACCGTCTGCAACAGTCACAAGAACAGTTCCCTCTACTTCAGGAGGAACCATACATTTATGAGTGATCGCATGTGTTTCAGGAACTTCTGCGATAATATCACCTGCATGGAGATAATCTCCCTGCTTTACAGTAATGTGGGTGGGCCATTTTTTTGTACGATCCAGTGAATCCACGCTTACTCCACGGGTGATGAATGCA
>USIK01000065.1 GCA_900554775.1 uncultured Oscillospiraceae bacterium | reverse complement strand
AAAACAATCGTTTCGTTAATGCTAAAGTTAACGGCCGTTTCAGAGATCAGTTCATTGAAGTTGAACGTGAAAAAGCAGATTTCATGGACGTTTCGCCAAGAATGATGGTTTCAGTTGCAACTGCTATGATTCCTTTCTTAGGAAACGACGACGCAAACCGTGCGCTCATGGGTGCAAACATGCAGAAGCAAGCCGTTCCGCTTCTTCGCTCTGAAGCTCCTATAGTTGCAACAGGAATGGAATACCAAGCTGGTGTTGACTCGGGCGTTTGTGTATTAGCTAAAGAAGACGGTGTTGTTAAAAAAGTAAGCGCTGATAGAATTGAAGTTAAATACAATTCAGGAAAAGAAGAAACTTTCGAGCTTATTAAGTTTATGCGCTCAAACCAGAGTACTTGCGTTAACCAAGTTCCGATTGTTTCGCCCGGCCAGGAATTTAAAGCTGGAGAAGTTCTTGCTGATGGCCCTGCAACATGTGGTGGTGAAATAAGCCTTGGTAAAAACGCTCTCATCGGCTTCATGAACTGGGAAGGTTACAACTATGAAGACGCAGTTTTGCTTAGTGAAAAAATCGTTAGGGAAGACGTTTACACCTCAATTCATATCGAAGAGTATGAAATTGAATCAAGAGACACCAAGCTCGGACCGGAAGAAATCACAAGAGATATTCCGAACGTAAACGAAGATTTGCTCAAAGACCTTGATGAAGACGGTATCATCAGAATTGGTGCTGAAGTTCGCGCAGGCGACATTTTGGTTGGAAAAGTAACTCCAAAAGGTGAAACCGAACTCACCGCTGAAGAGCGCCTTTTAAGAGCTATTTTCGGCGAAAAAGCAAGAGAAGTAAGGGATACTTCCTTGAGAGTTCCTCATGGTGAATACGGAATCGTTGTTGACGTTAAAGTCTTTACCCGCGAAAACAGCAAAAATGAGCTCCAACCGGGCGTTAACAAGATTGTTAGATGCTATATTGCTCAAAAGCGTTAGCTTTCAGTTGGAGATAAAATGGCAGGTCGCCACGGAAACAAGGGTGTTGTTTCAAGGATTTTACCTGTTGAAGATATGCCTTTCTTGCCGGATGGAACTCCGCTTGACATAGTTCTTAACCCGCTGGGTGTTCCTTCTCGAATGAACATTGGTCAGGTTTTAGAAGTGCATTTAGGCTATGCGGCAAAAGCTCTTGGCTGGAAGGTTGCAACTCCTGTTTTTGATGGCGCACGTGAAAGCGATATTTTTGCTTGCCTTAAAGATGCAGGCTACGATGAAAGCGGTAAAGTTTGGCTTAAAGACGGCAGAACAGGAGAATATTTCGATAATCCTGTAACAGTTGGTTATATGTATTACCTCAAGCTTCACCACTTAGTTGACGATAAATTTCATGCTCGTTCAACCGGCCCTTACTCGCTCGATACTCAGCAGCCTCTCGGAGGTAAAGCTCAGTTCGGCGGCCAGAGATTCGGAGAAATGGAAGTTTGGGCACTTGAAGCTTACGGCGCAGCTTATACGCTTCAAGAAATCCTCACGGTTAAGTCCGACGACGTTGTTGGTAGGGTGAAAACTTACGAAGCAATCGTTAAAGGCCAAAATGTTCCAAACCCAGGTATCCCAGAATCTTTCAAAGTTCTCATAAAAGAACTTCAATCAATCGGTCTTGATTTGTCAGTTTTAGACATCAATAATAACGAAATTGATTTGAAACAAGATTTCGAAGAAGAAAACGAAATTGGCCTTTCAATTCAAAAAGATGTTTTAGGCCCTGATGTTATGACTGACGATGATGATGAAGGCTATGAAATAGGGGACATTGATTCTGAAGATGACGGAATGCTTGACGATGACGAAGATGAATTTTCAGAACCTGAAGACGATAATTCAGCTGATAATTCCGACGATTATCTGTTTGAATAATTGTTTAAAGATAAAACGCGTGTAATTCCCGAAGGTGCCTCGCTTGCGCCTTCTGGGTGGTGCACTTTTCATAATAATTACTAAGGGGTTGTGGTATGGACTTCAATATTTTTCAATCAATAAAAATAGGTTTGGCATCTCCTGATAAAATACGCAGTTGGTCGTATGGAGAGGTTAAAAAACCTGAAACTATAAATTACAGAACTTTAAAACCCGAAACAGACGGACTTTTCTGCGAGCGTATTTTTGGACCTCAAAAGGACTGGGAATGCCACTGCGGAAAGTACAAAAGAATTAGATATAAAGGCAAAGTTTGCGACCGCTGCGGAGTAGAGGTTACTAAATCTAAAGTTAGGCGCGAAAGAATGGGCCACATTGAGCTTGCAGCTCCTGTTTCGCACATTTGGTATTTCAAAGGAATCCCTTCAAGAATGGGCCTTTTGCTTGATATTTCTCCTCGCATGCTCGAAAAAATTCTTTATTTCTCGGCTTATGTTGTAATTGATTCCGGCGATGTTCCTGAGCTTGCTCATCAGCAATTCTTAAGCGAAAAAGAATATCAAGATATGCGCGAAAAATATGAAGATGATTTTGAAGCAGGAATGGGCGCAGAGGCTATCAAAAAGCTTCTCCAAAAAATTGATCTTGAAAAACTCTCAAGAGAGCTCAAAGACGAGCTTACTTTAGCTGTTGGCCAAAAAAGAGTAAGGCTTTTGAAACGTTTGGAAGCAGTTGAAGCTTTCAGAACTTCAGGAAATAGACCTGAATGGATGATCCTTGATGTTCTTCCGGTAATTCCTCCAGATTTAAGGCCTATGGTTCAGCTCGATGGTGGACGTTTTGCAACGTCAGACTTAAATGATTTATACAGAAGAGTTATCAACAGAAATAACCGCCTTAAAAGATTGATGGATCTTGGCGCACCTGATATTATTATCAGAAACGAAAAGAGAATGCTTCAAGAATCTGTTGACGCTTTGATCGACAATGGAAGACGTGGCAGACCTGTAACCGGACCGAATAACAGATCGCTTAAATCTCTTTCTGAAATGCTCAAAGGTAAGCACGGAAGATTCCGCCAAAACTTGCTTGGAAAACGTGTAGACTATTCAGGAAGGTCGGTTATCGTTGTTGGCCCTGAACTCAAGATTTATCAGTGCGGTTTGCCGAAAGAAATGGCTCTTGAGCTTTTCAAACCTTTTGTTATGAAAAGGCTCGTTGAAGTTGGCGCTGTTAACAACATCAAAGCTGCAAGAAAAGCAGTTGACAGGTCTCGCCCTGAAGTTTGGGACGCACTTGAAATCGTCATCAAGAACCACCCAGTTCTTTTAAACCGTGCGCCTACGCGTCACCGCCTTGGAATTCTAGCTTTCGAGCCTGTTTTGGTTGAAGGAAGAGCTCTTAAACTTCACCCGCTCGTTTGTTCTGCATTTAACGCTGACTTCGACGGTGACCAGATGGCTGTTCACGTTCCTCTTTCGGCGGAAGCCCAAGCAGAAGCAATGTTCCTTATGCTTTCTTCGGGCAACCTTCTTAAACCTTCCGACGGAAAACCTGTTACGGTTCCTTCGCAGGATATGGTTCTCGGTTCTTACTATTTAACAATGGAAAAAGACGGCGAAATCGGCGAAGGAAAAGTGTTTAGAGATTTCGATGAAGCTCTCATGGCTTACGCTTGCCATTATATTAGCCTTCACGCGAAAATCAGAGTTCGCCATAAAAACCCGAAGGGCGAAACAAAGCTCATAAGCACAACTGTTGGAAGAATTATTTTCAACAACCCAATTCCTCAAGATTTAGGTTTCGTTGACAGAAACGACCCTGAAAAATCAGCAGATTTGGAAATTAATTTCTTGGTTGGCAAAAAGCAACTCGGTTTAATCGTTGATGCTTGCATTAAAAACCACGGAACTAAGAAAACTTCTGAAGTTCTTGACGATATCAAAGCATTAGGATTCAAATATTCAACAAGGGGCGCAATCACAGTTGCTGTTGGCGATGCTGTTATTCCGCCGGCTAAAAAAGAAATTGTTGCCAAAGCGGAAACAGAAATCGACGCTATTTTGAAACAGTATAAACGCGGCCTTTTCTCGGATTCAGAAAGAAGAAACCACACTCTTAAAATTTGGGAAAAAGCAACTAACGATGTTTCTAAAGCACTTCAAGATAACCTTGATAAATTCAACCCAATCTTCATGATGGCGGATTCCGGTGCTCGTGGTTCTATGAGCCAGATTCGTCAGCTCGCAGGTATGCGTGGACTTATCGCTAACACATCGGGTGCTGCAATTGAAATTCCGATTCGTGCAAACTATCGTGAAGGCCTTAACGTTCTTGAATACTTCATTTCTTCGCGTGGTGCGAGAAAAGGTTCTGCAGATACCGCACTTCGTACGGCTGACTCAGGTTACCTTACCCGTAGGTTAGTTGACGTTTCTCAAGACGTAATTATAAGAGAAGATGATTGCGGTTCAGATCATGGAATTACTGTTTTTGAAATTAAAGACGGCAAAGAATGCATTGAAAAACTCGAAGAACGTTTGGTTGGAAGATATCTTTGCAAAGATTTCGTTGATGAAAAAACCGGCGAAGTTCTTATTTCTAAAGATAAACTCATGGACGACAACGATGCCAAACTCATTAAGAGCAAGGGTGTTGAACGCATTGAGATTAGGTCTATTCTTAACTGTAAGTCTAAACACGGTGTTTGCAGAAAATGCTATGGTGCTAACCTTGCAAATGGCTTGCCTGCTGCTGTTGGCGAAGCTGTTGGAACAATCGCAGCTCAGTCAATCGGTGAACCTGGTACACAGCTTACAATGAGAACGTTCCACACGGGCGGTATCGCAGGTTCTGCGGATATTACCCAAGGTTTGCCGCGTGTTGAGGAACTTTTCGAAGGACGTAAACCTAAACGTTTGGCAATCATCAGTGAAATTGAAGGCGTGATTAGATTCGAAGAAGTAAGGAAGAGCAGAAATGTTGTTGTTTACAACGAGAAAAATGGCGAAGAAAGAACATATCTTATTCCTTACGGCTCGAGA
>USIK01000064.1 GCA_900554775.1 uncultured Oscillospiraceae bacterium | reverse complement strand
CATATGCAAAGGCCATCGGGAAAGGATTGCTTGGCGCAGGAATGGCCGGCGTGGCGATTTTCACTGGGGTGGAAATTTACAGAGTCCTTTCAGCAAAAGAGGAAGACCCTTCAAATCAAATAATCACCATTAACAGCCAACAAGATTTCGAAAAAATCAAAAATCATAAAAATGAAATTGTAAAAGTTATAGTAAACGTTGAAGATATCCCACACAATGCCTTCGAAAATTGCCCGGAATTAGAAGAAGCACAATTGCCCGAAGTTAAAACCATCGGTATGTGCTCCTTCGCGGGATGCAAAAAATTAAAAAAGGTTAACGCACCAAAACTCACAACTATCTGCGCAGGGGCATTCATAAATTGCGAAATGCTGGAAGACCTTGACTTAGAAAACGTTTCCAAAATCGGAATTAACGCCTTTGGAGGATGCGAAAAATTTTCATTCATGGATTTAGTAAACGCTGGAAACAACTAAAACTTAAGGAGGAGATTTTATGAAAAAATCATTTAAATTATTGTCAACCATTTTGGCAACTTTAACCGTTATGAGCGCTCCTGCCCCTACTTTTGCTGCGTCATCTTCATGCAAAAAAGTTTTGAAATACGGCCTGATAGGCGCAGGCGTAACCTTCGCAGCTGTTAAAGCTTATAAATATTTTAACGAAAAAACCATTGAAATCAACAGCGAAAAAGACTTTGAACAAGTTGAAAATTGCAGAAATACCATCACGAAAGCCGTGATAAACGTTGAAACCATTCCGGAATATGCTTTTAAAGACTGCACAAAATTAAAAGAAGTTGAATTAAACGCCGTCAAGCACATCGAAAATGCCGCATTTATTCGCTGCGAATCACTGAAAATTATGAAGAATTCATCCGTCGTTAAAACCATCGGGGAATATGCATTTAGCGGTTGCTTAGCGCTAAAAGAAATAGATTTTTCCGGCGCTGAGCACATTCAGAAAGGCGCATTTTGGGGATGCGAATCATTAAATAAAATTGATTTATCTTCCATCACGCACATAGGCACTTATTCATTTTCTTGTTGCACCAGCTTGAAAAACGTTATTCTGCCACAAAATTCAGTTGATTTTCAAAACTCTATTTTGGCTCAAACGTGCAAAACTAACGGTGAAATTGAATTTTGCTGTAAATAAAAAACGCCCACGCTTTTGACAGCGTGGGTTTAAAAATTTATTAATACATTCCGCCCATTCCTGCTTCAGGCATTCCTGGAGCTGGGGCTTGGGGTTCTTTTTTGTCTGCAATTAATGATTCGGTTGTGAGAACCATGCTTGCAACAGAAGATGCATTTTCAAGCGCAGAACGTGTTACTTTGGTTGGGTCAACGATTCCGAATTCAATCATATCGCCATATTCGCCTTTGAGCGCATTGTATCCGTATCCAACTTGATTTTTGCTCTTAACATTTTGAACTATTACAGAGCCTTCGAGGCCTGCGTTGATAGCAATTTGTCTGAGAGGTTCTTCAAGAGATTTCAAAACGATTGCAGCGCCTGTTTTTTCGTCTCCTTCAGAAGCTTCAACAACTTTTTCAACTTCAGAGATAACGTTAACGAGGGCTACCCCGCCGCCTGCAACGATTCCTTCTTCAACTGCTGCTTTCGTTGCTGCTAAAGCGTCTTCGATGCGGAGTTTTTTCTCTTTCATTTCGATTTCAGTTGCAGCACCAACTTTGATGACTGCTACGCCGCCTGCGAGTTTTGCAAGACGTTCTTGAAGTTTTTCACGGTCGAAATCAGAAGTTGTTTCTTCAATTTGGTTGCGGATTTGAGAAACCCTTGCGGCAATTTCTTCTTTATTTCCTGCACCGTCAACGATGATTGTGCGTTCTTTTTCAACTTTAACCTGATGCGCACGGCCAAGCTGAGCAATGGTTGTGTCTTTAAGTTCAAGGCCGAGTTCTTCAGAAATCACTTCGCCACCGGTCAAAATGGCTATATCGCGGAGCATTTCTTTTCTTCTATCTCCAAAACCAGGAGCTTTAACGCCAACGCAAGCGAATGTACCGCGAAGTTTATTAACGATAAGGGTTGCAAGAGCGTCGCCTTCGATGTCGTCAGCAATGATAACGAGTTTTTTACCTGATTTAACAACTTGCTCTAAAAGCGGCAAAATTTCTTGAATACTGATGATTTTCTTGTCGGTAATTAAAATGTAAGCATCATCGACAACAGCTTCCATTTTGTCGTTGTCAGTTACCATGTAAGGCGAAACATATCCGCGGTCAAACATCATTCCTTCAACGATTTCCGAGTAAGTTTCAGCGGTTTTAGATTCTTCAACAGTTATAACTCCGTCAGAGCCAACCTTTTCCATAGCTTCCGCAATCAAGCTTCCTACGAATTCATCAGCTGCAGAAATAGTTGCAACTCTTTTGATGTCTTTGCTGCCGTTTACTTGTTTTGAATTTTTAACAACGCCTTCAACAGCAGTTTTAACAGCGTTTGCCATACCTTTTTTGAGAACCATTGGGTTTGCGCCTGCTGCAACGTTTTTCATGCCTTCACGAATCAAAGTTTGAGCTAAAAGAGTAGCGGTTGTTGTTCCGTCGCCTGCAACGTCGTTTGTTTTGATTGAAACTTCTTTAACAAGCTGTGCACCCATGTTTTCGAAAGGATCATCAAGTTCTATTTCTTTTGCAATTGTTACGCCGTCATTTGTAATGAGCGGAGAACCGAATTTTCTGTCAAGAACAACGTTTCTTCCCTTTGGGCCAAGAGTTATTTTAACAGTGTCTGCAAGTTTATTAATACCGTTTAAAAGTGCTTTTCTGGCTTCTTCACCATAAATGATTTCTTTTGCCATTATTACTTAACTCCTTTTTATGTGTTATGCAATTATTGCTAATATATCTGCTTGGCGAATTATAATGTATTCCTTACCGTTAAAAGTAAACGGTGTTCCGCCATGTTTTGGAATAAGAACATTATCGCCAGGATTTACATACATTTTTACTTCTTTTCCATCTATCATTCCGCCTGGGCCTCTTGCTATAACAGAAGCCGTTAAAGGTTGCTCTTTGGAAGAAGAACCAGCTAAAATTATTCCTCCCTGCGCTGCACTTTGTGCTTTTTGAACCTTAACTACAACTTTGTCTAAAATAGGATTGATAGTTGCCATGTTAAAAGCCTCCTTAGACTAATTTGATTTTTAGCAGTCTCACATATTGAGTGCTAATGTTTATTTTATTATCACTGATTGTAAAAATCAATAGATATATTTAAATATTGTATAATTGTATAAATTAATCACTTTTAAACGCCTTAAAATTGGATTTAAATACTATCATGCATAAAATTGAACCACAATTTTAGCAAATAAATCCTCCGCCAATTACAAAACCATTATCATCATAAAAAACAATTGACTGCCCTGGCGCCGGGAAATAAATAGGATTTTCAAAAACAACCTTAACCTTCTCGCCGGGGTAAATTTTGCAAAGAACCTCCGAAGCACGAGACCTAACCTTAGCAAAAGCTTTGAGCCCTTCTTCAGGGATGCTATCAATTAAAATAAGGTTCATGTTATCCGCAAAAAGATAAGTTGCTTTGCCGGATTCTTTATTCCCCAAAACAATCGAATTGGTAGATGCATCAATCTTTTTAACATAAGCGTGCTCGCCAAGAGCAATTCCAAGGTGGCGCCTTTGCCCAACCGTGTAGTTAATCATACCTTTGTGAGGACCAAGAATTTTGCCTTCTTCATTTATAAAATTACCGGGCTTAGGCTCGATTTTTTTATATCTTTTAATAAATTCATAGTGCGTTTCGCCCTTTACAAAGCATATATCCTGGCTTTCACTTTTATGCGCAACAGGCAAATCAAATTTTTCGGCAATTTCTCTTACCTTGGTTTTCTCAAGTCCTGCAAGCGGAAATATCGCATGAGAAAGCTGGTGCTGGTTTAATCTATAAAGAAAATAGCTTTGGTCTTTTTTTGAATCTGTTTTCTTTAAAAGCCACTTGCCCGTTTCGCTGTCATGAACGATATTCGCATAATGGCCTGTTGCAAGAAAATCGCAGCCGATGCTCAAAGCGTAGTCAAGCATAAGGCCAAACTTTATCTCAAAATTGCAAACCGCGCAAGGGTTAGGCGTTCTGCCGTTTAAATATTCATTTGCAAAATAATCTTCAACTTTTTCGGCAAATTCTTTTCTAAAATCCAAAACAACGTGTTTAATGCCGAGCTTTTCAGCCACCTTTTTAGCATCATCAACGAAACTTTCGTCTTCGCTTTCGGTGAGTTTGAGCGTTGCACCAACAACTTCATAGCCGTTTTCAATTAACATAGCAGCCGAGGTTGAGCTGTCCACCCCGCCGCTCATTCCTATTAAAACTTTCTTCTTCAAAATGAACTCCTCCTAAAAATAACTAAAACAAAATCCATTGGCAAAAACCAACGGACAGCTTTTTTTATTGTGGTGGACACAAAGGGACTCGAACCCTTGGCCTCTCGCGTGTGAGGCGAACGCTCTAACCAGCTGAGCTATGCGTCCACTTTCATTTATAATTTTATCACATTTAATTATTTATACAAGTAGATTTTTAAATTAAATTTCAGCCATAACTTTGTGAATAAATAAAAATGCCCACTTTTTATTTTAGCGAGCATTTTTCAATTTTCCTTCTATATATTTAATCCCGATAGCACAGCATCCTCTTTTTTTCACTCTATCCGAGCCGGGAAAACTATTATAAACTTTAAGAGCTTCATCAAACGAATCGACAAAAGGAACCATATTTTTAAATCCTTCGGAATTTAACATTTCCTCGAAACTACTGTAAAAATTTAAATAAGAAATCTTGCAAACAACAAACTCGCCACGAGCCTGAAGCAAAAGCTTTTCTCCTACTTTGAAACTTTTAATATAATCATTCGTCACACGTCCCTCAGCTTTTTTGGCACCGCTGGCTATATATTCGAAAAACGGAAGTTTTTTATTATTTATAAATCCTAATTTATACATAAAAAAATAAAAATTCATTAAAGCTGGTGACCCGGACGAGAATCGAACTCGTGTTACCGCCGTGAAAGGGCGGTGTCTTAACCGCTTGACCACCGGGCCAA
>USIK01000063.1 GCA_900554775.1 uncultured Oscillospiraceae bacterium | reverse complement strand
TCCTGCAGGCGGCAACTTATCCTGCATACTTTGATCTCTGCAGAAAATGGGCAATATTACATACAAGCGGCAGCTTTGAATGAAGCAAATATAGCCGTATGTATATAATATTGCCCATTTTCCGTCCTCTTTCCGAGGATCTTATTGGAACACTACTAATACAATTTACTTTTCATATTTTTCAAAAATCATGCCCATGAGTTCGCTTCTTTTAATGAGGCTTATGCCCTTTTCCTTAGCAGCGATTATTTCAGGGTTGGTTTCTTTTATAGCGGCGGAATAAACCACAGCGTCTGGGTTTTCTATGTTTTTCGCATCTTGGCCAATGCTAACTTTTATTCCAAGATTTCTTACTTTTTCAAGTGTGTCGGATTCATATGTATCTGATCCCGTGACTTTAACCCCGAAAGACTGCATTATCTGCGCAAGCGGGAACATTCCTGATCCTCCGATTCCTATGAAGTGAGCAGATTTGATACTGGATAAATTGTTCATTTTGAATACTCCTTTGTGATGTAGCTTTGCATCTTGCATGGTGCTAAAGATTATTATAGCACCTTTATTTAAAATTAAAAATAAAATCTTGTCCCATAAAATGAATTTTTAAAAATTTCGGTTTATCTTTTTGAATATTATAAGAAATAAAAGAAAAATCCTCGCCCGAAATCATGCTTTGGCCGTTTTTTTCAACGATCGAAAGGCCCATGATGAGCACCAAGATAAAGAAGCAAAAAGTCATTGACATAAAAAAATATCGTTTCAAAATTTTGCTCCTTTCCTTTATTTTTTAAGATCATTCAGCATTTTCGAAAGCGAAATTCCAAGCATAAAGCCCGTATGTAAAGATTCTTTCAAGGTATTAACGTCGCTTCCAACTTCGATTAAAAGCGAGCCGGGCGTTAGGTGCTCGTTGTATTTAACTTTTGAAAAATTAAGCGGCCTTGTAATACCTGGGAAGAACGTTTCGCAATATTTTTGCAGCCTAAGCCCGAGGGATAAATTCTTCTCCCAGTTAGGGAATCCAACGCTGCCGTCGGGGTCGCAACCGCAAATTATCATTAGCTGAGAAGACTTTTTCCCGTCATAAGTAAACGTAGGCTTAACCTTACCAAGCTCTTTGTTGCCCATGCTGGCTCTGTGAATGTCAATTACCATTTGAATCGTAGGATATTTTTCTGTAGTTTCCTTGATGGTTTGAGCCGCACGGCAGTAAGAGCCGTTGTAACTCGGGTTATCGTGGTAAACCATGCTGTGGATAGTATTTATGCCGTGGTTTTTCAAAACCTGCGTTATCATCTCGCCTACCGCAGTAACATTCTTGCCGTTTTCAAGAGATCTTGGATAAAAATTTTCATAAAAATATCCTGTGTCTTTTTGAAGATATGATTCCGAAGTGTGCGTGTGCATTATCAAAACTTGCGGCTCACTTGTTTCTTTTATTTCAATCGCGGGCTCTTTTTTCAAATAACCGTTTAAATCAACGTCTTGGCCCGTCGTGTTTTTAACATAAAAATTCTCACACTTCGTTCCTCCGGAAATGTGCTTTTCAATCACTCGGCATTTTTTCTCGTTCTCAGCGTGGCTGTCTTCTTCACCTTCAGGGATTTCCGGCAGTTTCACACCGCTATTGTCGAGCTGTATGTTTTGAATTTGAGAATTTTCTTTGGCTTCAATTTTATTATCTTCATTTTTCGGCGAAATATTACTTTCTTCCTTTGGAGTTTCCGGCGAGCTTAAACTATCCTTGGCTACTTTTGAATTTAAAAACGGCTTAAAAATATCCAGCCCCGCACTTCCCCTTGAAAAAATTGTTTTCACCGCAAAAACATCGAAATCTTCCGGCGTGCAAATCGGCTTTGTGTGCGCAGATTTTAAAATAATGCACGAAGTAGCCGTGAAAAGCGAAAGCATCGAAAGAACATCAAGAGAAAAATTTAAAATTCCTTTTTTTGAAATAACCCTCATTTTATTACTCCTTTTGAAATATCTTTTAGCGCAATTAAGCACTAATATTTTTATGCCTCGGTTTAAAATTTTATTCTAAAAGCAGTAATAGATAAGAGTTTTAAAATTTTATGTTGACTTGAAAATTGTTTTTTGATAAAATGAGCAGGTAGGATGATTTTGCGGAATGGTGTAACGGTAGCACAGCAGACTCTGACTCTGTTTGTGAGGGTTCGAATCCTTCTTCCGCAGCCAAAATTTAAATATGACTTCGAGGTGTAGCTCAGTTTGGTAGAGTGCCACGTTCGGGACGTGGAAGCCGCAGGTTCGAGTCCTGTCACCTCGACCAGATGTAAGAAATTGTCAATGTTGTAAAATATTGACAATTTTTTTATTTTTAGTAGACTAAAATTAATAAAGTGCAAAGGAGCGAAAAAAATTGAAATCTTATAGTAAAAGAGTCTTTTCAATAATAATTCTAATTTTTATAGCTGTTGCAGCTGCTTTTGCTTACTCTTTATTCAGGGGTAATGGAGCTTATGAATCAGTGGAAGTCAACGGGAAAACGATGAAAGCACATGTAAAAGGCTCAGGAAATAAAACAATAGTGATGCTAAGCGGTTGGGGCGCGGATTCACCAATTGATGATTTTTTCCCATTGTACGAAAAATTAAGTAAAGATTATAAAGTAGTCGTTTTAGAATATTTTGGATATTCCGGCAGTGACATAACAAGTGACGAACGTACCAACAAAGCTATGGTTCAGGAAATCCGTACGGCACTGTGCAAATTAAACATTAACCCTCCTTACATACTAATGCCGCATTCAATGTCCGGCCTTTATAGTCTATATTATGCAAATAATTACCCCTCCGAAGTTTCAGGAATAATCGGAATAGACATGTCTTTACCTCAAAGGCAACTCGAGCAGTGGAATGAAGAAACATTTGAAAAAGCTAAGTTAAGCCCAGAATCAAGTAATTTAAATGTTTCAATGATAAATCAATGGAATAAATTTTATGATAATTCCAAGGAATTAAAAGACCTAAAATATCCACCCAACTTACCTGTGCTTGCTTTTCTAACTAAAAAACAAATAGAAGAAGCAAATGACATGATAAAACGCGGGGCCATGCATACATCTTGGGTTCAGATGAATAATAATATAATTACAAATGCTAATATTCAAACTATAAAAATTTTAGAAGAAGAGCATTATTTTAGTGAGCAATCCAATGAGATTGTAAAAGCCAGTACAGAGTTTATAAAAAACTTGTAAACAAAGCCAAAACACTTTCCTATGTTATGAAGCTAATACTACATGATAAATAAAACAGATTAAATAAAGATCACCCGCTTTGTGTTTATGCACTTTGCGGGTGATCTACCTTTAATACAGATAAAGTTACAATTATTAATAAATAAATCTGTTTGCTATATTACGGCATATTATTTTTAGTTATAATCTTTTAGAGCACAACATCGTGGTGATTTACTATAATCTTTTATTTTGCAAGTGCTTGAAACTTTAGCATAATCTTTTACATCAGAGGAATCTTGTACAACAATTCCAGTAGAAGAATTCGGTACTTTCAACTCTTTTTTTTCAAAAGTCCCTATTTCTCCTTCTATTTCAGATGGAGTGTAAATTACTTCAAAAGATTTATTTACATTTTCACACAATTCAAAATTAAACAACGCATAAATATTTTGTTCCAAATCAAATTTAGCTCGTGCTTGTTTAACTTCATCGCCGTAAATATAACCAGCCATATTCTGCAGTGTTTCATCTGAAAAAACAACTTTATTTATTTTAAAATCACCCTTAGGGTTCATCAAATTTTGCTTAACTTTTTTGATCACATCATCTATTATTCTTTTACAACAATCTAGATTAAGTTTATCGAATTCTATTACATTTATCCTTTGAACTCCTCCACCTGTAGAACCGTTATATCCAAAATTTGAATAAAGCTCCTCTTTGGTCTCATTACTGGTTATAAAAAATAGAGTTTTTCTACAATCAATCTTATTGTTTCCGACATCATACTCGCCACGATCAGATATTGATTTAATTATTTCATCTGCTGTACGATCTTCATAATCTTCAAGAGCATCTGCTGGTCTGCATGCTTGCTTCATTTTATCATATTCATCAATTATTACTATACAATCGCAGTAATTAAATATATGCTGCAATATACGAGAAGCAACTCTTATATCATAAGATCCTTCTCCGTTTTCCTTGATATCTAATGTGCCCCACAAATTTCTAAAGTTTTTATCTTTCTTCAAATTAACGGATTTTGTAGTTGTTTTAAAAAGTTGTTCTCCTAATGTCTGCTCATTATTTATAGAATTACTATCTAAAAAAAGGCAGCTTTTTTCCGAGTGTTTTAGAAAAGCGTTTGCCAATGCCTTGACCATCGTTGTCTTTCCTACTCCGGACGGGCCAATCATATATACTACGTTACCTCTAATTTCGGAAGGATTGCCATAAATGTTTTCAAGGCAACCTGAAAGCGCAGCTTTGCACTGCCTTTTGGCACGATCCTGACCGTAAATTTTAATAGGGGAAATTCCATTAACAACATCAATAATAAGTCTAGTGGCTTCTTGCCTGGATCTGAGGCCTTTATATTTCTCGATTTCTTGTTTAATCTTTTGAGCTTCATCATAATTATTTTTAATAATAACGCCATCTTTAATTAAAGCTATTACAAATTCTGTTAAACTTACACCAGCGCCAGCAATAGCAGGTGCTATCATAAAAATGCTTACAGGATCTATAGCTTTAACTTTTTTTTCATACCCAAAACTAAATAATAAGCTTATACTTGCAATCCAAGCAAGCGTTTTTTTGAACTTCATATACTTTTACTCCTCATGAAATATTTCTGAAATTAGCAAACAAAAATTTTTAATTTTTTGCACCATGTTTACCCAAGTACGTTGCAACTTGATTGTACCCATATTTTTCTGATATTTCGTAAGGGGTAATACCATATTTGCTTGCTTTATTTACATCTGCACCATAACTTATAAGTATTTTTACTGTTTCAAGATTTCCTTCCGCTGCTGCGCTATAAAGCGGTGTATCATATTTGTTTGAAATATTAACATCTGCCCCTAACTTGCATAAAAGTTCTACGC
>USIK01000062.1 GCA_900554775.1 uncultured Oscillospiraceae bacterium | reverse complement strand
AGAAATAGCCGAGTATGCTTTGGAGCTTTTTAGAAGTAGGGGAATAGGCGACAAGGAGCTCAACAACGGAATTTTGATTCTTTTATCGCTTGAAGAAAGAAAAGTGAGGATCGAAGTTGGGGACGGCCTTGAAGGAAGAGTGAACGACTCGAAAGCAGGAAGATTCCTCGACACTTACGCCGTGCCTCATTTTAAATCCGATGAATGGGATGAAGGAATAAAAGCGCTTTATTCTGCGATTTTGAGCGAGGTTTATCAAGAGTATGACCTCGAAGTGCCAAGCGATGTTGAGCAGATCGTTAAAGATGCAGAACCTGAAGAAGACACTGCTGGCATGATTGCTGCAGTTATAATATTGGTAGTAGTTTTTGGCTTTGCTATTATTCCTTTCGGGAAGTCTGACGGTAATTCCAGAGATGATGGTTACGGTGGCGGCGGTTTTTATTCTGGCGGCAGTTCAGGAGGATTCGGTGGATTTTCCGGCGGAGGCGGAAGCTCAAGCGGCGGAGGCGCTTCAAGAGGTTTTTAAAAAAATATTTAATTTTTTGAATAAGAAATAAAAAAAGAGCCCATAATTCTTTACAAGAGAGAAAGAAAGGGGCTTTTTATTTGTGCTAAATACTAGAACTAAAGCTTTGATTTTTGGGTTTGTTTTTTCTGTGATTGTTTCGATGCTTAATTTTTCGGGCAAGTGCGAGAGCATAAGCGAAAAAATTTTAAGATTACATATTATAGCTAATTCCGATTCTTGCGAAGACCAAACTCTAAAATTGAAAGTAAGAGACGAAATAATAAATAAATTTGGCAGTGAACTTGAGGTTTATTCAAATCTCGAGGAAGCCAAGCAGGTTGCGGAGGCGAAAATAAATGAAATTGAAGATTTTGCAGCAAGTGTTGTTCATGAAAGCGGCTATGATTACCCGGTTAAGGCCGAAGTCACGAAAATGTATTTCAATATTCGCCGGTATAAAGAAGTGACGCTGCCCGCAGGGTTTTACACAGCGCTGAGGATAACCATTGGCCAAGGCACGGGCAAAAACTGGTGGTGCGTGATGTTCCCGCCAATGTGTTTGCCGGCTGCTGAAGAAAAAAGCGAACTTAGCGAAGTTCTTAGCGATTCGCTACTTGATATCGTTGAAAACGAAGGGGAATATATTATTAAATTAAAGGCCCTGGAAATTTTCATAGAAGCTAAAAAGTTCTGCGAAGAAAAGATTTATAATTTCATAAATTCGGTTTTTGAGCACATAAATGAAAACTACGAGCTCGATTTCAAGCTCGCAGAGTTGATTCAGAAATTCTTTAATTAAAAAGTTCGTTTGCCTTTGCTCGGCTGTAATTGTAAAGATACTGCTGGGCAATTCCGGCATATTCCCCGAAGATTTCGCTGCTTTTTCCTTCGAAAAAGGTGTTCATAACTTTTTTCATCCAAACGTCCATAGGGAAGGCCTCAAGCCTGTGAAATCCATAAAGAAGCACGCAAGAAGCAACCTTCGGCCCAACACCGTTTATTTTCATTAAAGTTTCCATTGCTTTATCAAACGGAAGATCATTTATGATTCCCAGATTAACTTCTTTTAACGCGACTTTTTTCGCTGCATCTAAAATGTATTTCGCTCTGAAACCTGATTTTATAGGCGCCAGATCTTCAAGGCTTAAACTTGCGATTTTCTCTGCAGATGGGAAATCAAATTCATTTTCAGAGCCTTCTATTTTTTCGCCGAAAAGCTCGCAAAGTTTTGCGATTATTTTTTTAATTCTTGTGATGTTATTATTTTGAGAAATAATATAGCTGCAAAGCGTCTCCCAGGGCTCTTGGCGCAAGATTCTTATTCCTGGCGCAAATTCATATGCCGCAGAAAGAACGGGGCTTATTTTCGAAAGAGTTCCCCAAATCTTTGAATAATCGGTTTCAAGGTCGAAGTAATTTTTCCAAATGTTTTCAAAGTCATTTTTACTAGTGTTTTCGAAAATAATTTCGCTTTCATTTTGAATGATATTTAAAACTTTTTTGTAAGCAATCGTTTGGAATTTATTTTCAGAAATTTGCTTAAAACGAAAACATTGACCACAGTCAAAGGTCTGACCGAGGCCAAAATTTCTAAAATTTTTCAGTGTAACTGAGTTTTCTAAAATTTGAATTTCCATTTTTCACACCGAAACTATTAGGTTTTAAGCGCCAACTGAAACTTTTCCTGAACGAATGCATCTTGTGCAAGCGTAGATGTGAGTTGGGGTGCCTTTAACAACAGCTTTAACTCTTCTGATGTTAGGTTTCCACATTTTGTTTGAACGTCTGTGAGAGTGCGAAACCTTTATTCCAAACGACACAGCTTTGCTGCAAATTTCACATTTTGCCATAGTAAATTCTCCTCACTTTTTAAGTAAAATCTATTAGTAGAAAGATTCGAGTTTTTTTTAAATCCTCCATCTAAAGTAATATATTATCAAATTTTGCTCACAATTGCAAGAAGATATCTAAAATTTTTGTAATTTAAATTTTAAAGGCCATAAATTAATTAAAAAGAAAAGCGGTAATTAAGAAATGAATTTTACCAATTAGGGTTTAAAAAGATTCGATTTTTAGTAACTTATACAATATAAATAGCGAATAGTTTTACAAATGTGTGATATATTATAATATTTTACCGTGTTAAAAATTTTTTGTAGCAAAAATTTGAATTTTGTGGTATAATCACAGCATGAAACGGATACAGTTCGTGAAGAAACTTTGCAAATATGGTTCTGCCTTGGGAATTAAAGGGGTGGTAAGACGCATAGGCGGTGTGCAAAAACTTCGTGGAGTGTGTCGCGGTTATTTATTTATGTAAGGAGAAGATTATAGATGGTTGACTCAACTCTCACTTCTACTCAGAAGCCGGAATTTGGCAAGTTACAATCTTTACTTTGGCCAATTCATGCTCATGAGATGAAAAAGTTTTTACCAATGAGCTTTTTAATGTTCTTTATTCTGTTTGTTTACACAATGGTTAGAGACTTAAAAGACACATTAGTTCAATATTACACAGTTTGCGGCGGAACAGAATTAATTTCTCAGCTCAAACTTTGGTTTGTTATGCCAATGGCTTTCTTGTTAGTTATAGTGTATGCAGCACTTATTAACAAATTTGGATTCCAAAAAACATTCTACATAATGGTTTCTGCATTCATGGCTTTCTATGTACTTTTCATAACAGTATTATTCCCATGCCGTGCAATGCTTCACCCAGGCGAAGCTACAGTTAAAGCTATGCAAGCTTCATGGCCTGGATTCTTCCACTGGATTATCCCATGCATAACCAACTGGTCTATTACTTTATTCTATGTTCTCTCTGAACTTTGGGGAACAATGGCAATTTCTTCACTTTTCTGGCAATTTGCATATCAAGTAACAATGAAAAACGAAGTTAAAAGATTCTTCGGCCTTTATGCAATCGTTGGAAACATCGGCGTTGTTTGCTCAGGTGGATTCCTTAAAACAATTCCTAAAATGTTCAAAGCAAATGACTTATACATTTACATCCTCATCGGCGGATGCGTAGCATTCGGTATTGCTACAATGGCTATGTACTGGTACATTAACTCTGTAGTTCTTAAAGATCCTACTTTGTATGACCCAACTCAAGTTAAATCTAAAAAGAAAAAAGAAAAAGTTGGCGTTATGGACGGCATCAAAATGCTCGGCAAATCTCGTTACTTGCTCTTAATCTGCGCAATCGTTATTTCTTACGGCGTTGCAATTAACTTCTGCGAAGTAATTTGGAAAAAATACATGAAAATCTACTTCTCAGATCCTACAGAATACACAGACATGATGGCAAACCTTTCAATGCTCACAGGTATTCTCACAATCGTTGTTTCTTTATTCGGCCAAAACATCTTAAGAAAAGCTAAATGGAGAACAGCAGCACTTATTCCTGCAATTATCCTCGCAGTTTTCGGAGGAATTTTCTTCTCGATCGTTCTTTTCGGAAAATATGTTTCCCCAACAATTTTCGGAATCAACTTTGTAGTTCTTGCAGTTTGGTTCGGTCTTGCACAAGATGCTCTTTCAAAGAGTGTTAAATACTGCTTGTTCGACGCAACAAAGAACATGGCTTACTTACCGCTCGACGAAGACACCAGAACTAAAGGTCAAGCAGCAGTTGAAGTTATCGGCGGCCGTGCAGGTAAAGCTGGCGCATCTTTGATTCAAACATTCCTCATCAGCGTTATTTCTGCAGGCTCACAACTTACAGACCACTTAGTAGCTATTACCGCAATTCTCGGTATCACAGCTGCAGGATGGATCGGTTCTGTATTCAACCTTAGCAACAAATATGAAGCTAAAGTTGCAGAAAACAGCATTAAAGAATAATTTAATTTGATAAATTAATTTAAATAAGCTTCTCAGTTACACCCTGAGGAGTTTATTTTTTTGTTATTTTTGCATCTGAATTTAAGAAATTTATATCCGAATGTGCATATCATGTAAAAAATTATAAAAAAAATAAAATTTTTGTAGCAGAATTTCAAATAATGTGGTACACTAACTAAGTATAGGGAATATAAATTCTATGAAATGGAGAGGAATTAAAAATGACTTTCAAAATGGATAAGAAAAAAGGGATAATTGCTGTTGTTTCGGTTGTGATTTTAGCAATAATCGGCACGATTTTTTATTTTGAAAAAGTTGCTCCAAAAGTTTTGACGAAAAATGAATATATAAAGGAAGTTATAATTCAAAATAAGGATTTCGACAAAGTTCTTGATAATTATTTGGACCAAGCCGTTTCTTACAACGGCTCGAAAGAATCTTATGAAAAATTCATAGCAACGTCTGAAAAATTCCCGAAATTTGTTTCCGACTTAGAAGAAAAGCTTGGTCCTCGCGTCCCTACAGAAGCGAGAGATCATTATAATCAAATGATGGCCGCTTACAAAATTTATCTCGAAGCGATTGAAATGTATAAAAAAGCAGTTCCTAAAAACTTTGGCGAAGAAAGAACAACTTTAATCAAGGAAGCGCAAGACAAGCTCGCCGAAGCCAAAAGCGCAATGCAAAACATAAGTTAAAAAGGAGGATTGACGCAATGATTACGGACGACATCGGTGACATTATTTTCATGAACCTTTTACTCATGATTTTTTGGC
>USIK01000061.1 GCA_900554775.1 uncultured Oscillospiraceae bacterium | reverse complement strand
CTTTAATCTCTTTCCCTACTCGACGCTCTTCCGATCTGAGAAGTTTGTTACCAGCGCAGTGATTGAAAGCAAAGAAAACGGCGAATACGAAATGCCCGTTGACGGAGTTTTCATTGCGATTGGCTATGACCCTGACTGCGGAATTTACAAAGGCCAGATCGAAATGGACGAAAACGGCTACTTCAAAGCCACGGAGGATTGCGAAACGAACCTTGATGGAGTTTTCGTTGCGGGCGACTGCAGGAATAAGCCTTTAAGGCAGATTGTTACTGCTACGGCGGATGGAGCGGTTTGCGGAAATAAAGCGGCCGAGTATTTGCTCAGCAGATGAATTTTTGAGGAAGGATGCTAATGGAAGACGAAACTAAATGGTATGAAAAAGAATATATTCCTATAATTTGCTTTGCTTCGGTTGTTTTTATTCCCGTTGGAGCGGTTTTGCTCTGGAAATTTGGCAAGCAAAGCACCAAGTTTAAGTCTTTCGTGGCGGCTATTTCGCTCGTTTCTTTTGCTGTTTTTTCTTTTTTGGTTTATGAGAATTTTTCGCCCAAACCTGAGCCTGCGGTTAAAACCGTGGTGGAGCTCCCGGAGGCAAAGCCTTCTTTAAATAATGAGATCAGGAAGGAAGAGAGCAAAACCGAAAGTAAAAAAGCAGAAAAAACCGAAAAAGATAAACCCAAAGTAGTTTACATAACCAAAAGCGGCAAGAAATATCATTATTCTAAATCTTGCGGGAAGAGAAACTACAAAGCCGTGAGCCTTAGTGAAGCTGTGAAAAAAGGTTACGAGCCCTGCAAGAAATGCGCAAAATAAAAAATTAAATGTTCTAAAAGATTGGAGTAATTTTATGATAAATATACCCGAAGTGTTTGGCAGCATGGTGTTCAATGATGACGTGATGAAAAAAAGGCTCCCTCCAAATATTTATGAAAGCCTCAGGAAGTCTATCGACGAAAATTCTTCTGTGGATGAAGCAGCCGGAGAAATAGTCGCGCAAGTTATGAAAGATTGGGCACTCGAAAAAGGCGCCACTCACTTCACGCACTGGTTCCAGCCTCTTACCGATATAACGGCTGAAAAGCACAACAGCTTCTTGGATTTCACGCCTGACGGAAGCGTTAAAATGAACTTTTCGGTAAAAGAGCTCATCAAAGGCGAATCAGATGCTTCGAGCTTCCCTTCGGGCGGCCTTAGAGCTACTTTCGAAGCAAGGGGTTATACCTCCTGGGACCCAACTTCATATGCTTTCGTTAAAAATGGCTCGCTTTATATTCCAACGTTCTTCTGCTCTTACAGCGGAGAGGTTCTTGACGAAAAGACCCCTCTTTTGAAGTCAATCTATGCGCTTAATAAACAGTCTCTTAGAATTCTTAGAATCCTTGGAAACGATAAGATCAAAAAAGTTATTCCAACCATGGGCGCAGAGCAGGAATACTTTCTTATTGACAGAGAAATTTACAACAAAAGAAAAGACATGATCTTCTGCGGCAGGACCCTTTTCGGTGCTCCTCCGGTTAAGGCTCAAGATCTTTCTGACCATTACTTTGCTGCTTTGAAGCCAAGGGTTATGTATTTCATGCAAGATCTCGACAGGGAACTTTGGAAACTTGGTATTCCTTCGAAAACCAAACACAACGAAGTGGCTCCGGCTCAGCATGAAGTGGCTCAAATTCATTCTTATTCAAACCTCGCGACTGACCAAAACCACCTTATAATGGAAATGCTCAAAGTTATTGCTGAGCGCCATAATCTTGTTTGTCTGCTGCATGAAAAGCCTTTCAAAGGAGTAAACGGTAGCGGCAAGCACAACAACTGGTCGCTTTCTTCGGATACCGGCATTAACCTTCTTGAGCCGGGCAACTCCCCGCAAGACAACGTTCAGTTTTTGATTTTCCTTTGTGCGATGATTAAAGCAGTTGACGAATATTCTGACTTGCTTAGAATTTCAATTTCTTCTTACAGCAACGACTTCAGACTCGGCGGAGCAGAAGCGCCTCCGGCGATAGTTTCGATCTATCTTGGCCAGGAGATTATGTCTATTTTGGAAGCAATTGAACGCGGCGAAATTTACACAAGGCAAAGAAGAAACTTTGAAATTGGGCTTAATGTTATTCCGTCCTTCCCGTGCGATACTTCCGACCGCAACAGGACTTCGCCTTTTGCATTTACTGGAAATAAATTTGAATTCAGAATGGTTGGTTCGAGCCAATCAATCGCTTCGCCAAACATGATTCTAAACACCATTGCGGCTCAAGCTTTGAAAGAATTTGCCGATGAACTCGAAAACTTTGCCGAACCTTCAAAGCATTTAAACGAGCTTCTTGTGAAGACGATTAAAAAGCACAAGAAGGTTATCTTCAACGGTAACAGCTACTCGGATGACTGGGTTAAAGAAGCTGAAAAAAGAGGCCTTTATAACTTCAAAACTTCAGTCGATGCTCTTGAACATTCGCTCGATGAGAAAAACGTCAGGCTCTTCGAAACTCATGGCGTTCTTTCAAGAAGAGAGCTTAGTTCTCGTTGTGAGATTCATTTGGAAAATTACTGTAAAATGGTTCACATTGAAGCAAAAACTCTTGCGAGCATGGTTAAAAATGAAATTTTGCCTGCAACGAGTAAGTACACGAAGATTCTGTGCGACACAGTAATTAGCAAGCAAAATCTTTCTTGCGAGTGCTTTGCTGAAAAAGAAACTTTGAAATATCTTTCTGAGCTTTCTGATAAACTTTACAAAGACCTCAATACTTTAATTACAGTTAACGACGAAGCTAACAAAACAGGGGACGCCGTAAAGCGTGCTCATAAATTCAAAGAAGAAGTTCTTTTAGCAATGGATGAAGTAAGGGAAAGCATTGATAAAATTGAAGAAAACATCCCGAAAGAATACTGGCCATACCCAACTTACGAAGATATTCTCTTCAGCGTTTAGCTTAATTTTAGCTTGACATTGATTTGTTAAAATTAATATAATTAAAGCATATCAAATATGAAAATTTGGAGTGATATAAATGTCTAAACAGGTAATCTTAACCGAAGAAGGCCTTAGAAACCTTGAAAACGAACTTGAAAATTTGAAAACCGTTAAAAGAAAAGAAGTAGCGGAAAAAATAAAAGTTGCGCTTTCATTTGGCGACCTTTCTGAAAACAGCGAATATGACGAAGCGAAAAACGAGCAAGCAATCATCGAAGCAAGGATTTTGGAAATAGAATCAATGCTTAAAGACGTTAAAATCATTGATGAGCATGAACTCAGCACCGAGCTTGTTAACGTTGGTTCGAAAGTTAAAGTTGAAGATATGGAATACAGCGAAGTCATTGATTATAAAATCGTTGGACCAAGCGAAGCAGACCCAAGAGAAGGTAAAATTTCAGATGAATCTCCTGTTGGAGCGGCTTTAATCGGCCATGAAGCTGGGGAAATCGTTAAAGTTGAAACTCCTGGTGGAATTTGCACATATAAAATAATTGAAATTTACAAGTAATTTTTTAAAAGGGATGATAAAATGAGCGAAGATATAAACGTTCAAAACGAAAATACTGAAGAATCCGGCAGCGAAGTTTTTAAGATAAGAAGAGAAAAATTTAAAACTTTGAAAGAAAGCGGCAGAAATCCTTTTGACAAAACCACTTTCGCTTGCGACGCTCTTTCGAAAGATATTATAGAAAATTTTGAGAATTTTGACGGCAAAGACGTTTGCATCGCCGGAAGAATAATGAGCCACAGAGATATGGGCAAGGCTTCTTTCATGGATATTGCCGACGGTAGCGGTAAAATTCAAATTTACTTTAATATTAACGGCCTTGGCGAAGAAAAATACAAAGAAATTATTTCCCTTTGGGATATTGGCGACATCGTTGGGATTAAAGGCTATGTTTTCAAAACTAGAAGGGGCGAAATTTCGGTTCATGTTACTGACATGGAGCTTCTTTCGAAATCTTTCTTGCCGCTTCCTGAAAAATTCCACGGCCTTAAAGACACCGACACTAGATATCGCCAAAGATACCTTGATTTGATTTCTTCCCCGGAAGTTAAAGAAACTTTCGTAAGTCGCAGCCTTATCATCAGGGCTATAAGAAATCTTTTGGATTCCAAGGGCTTTATCGAAGTCGAAACCCCGGTTCTAAACGTTATTCCGGGCGGGGCAGCTGCGAAACCTTTTATAACTCACCACAACGCTCTTGACATGGACCTTTACCTTAGAATTGCTCCTGAGCTTTACCTTAAAAGGCTCATCGTTGGCGGCATGAACAAGGTTTATGAGATTGGCAGACTTTTCAGAAATGAAGGAATTTCAACCAAACATAACCCGGAATTCACAACCATTGAGCTTTATGAAGCCTATTCTGACTATAAAGACATGATGGATTTGGCCGAAGAGATGATTAGAGACTGCGCAAGAGCTATTGGCAAAACTGAAGCAATTGAATACCAAGGCGAAAAGATTGACATTTTTAAGCCTTTCGAAAGATTGACAATGATCGAGGCAGTTAAAAAATACACCGGCAAAGATTTCGGCGAATTTGCTTGCGACACTGAAAAGGCAAAAAAAGTTGCTAAAGAGCTTGAAGTTGAAATCAAAGAAGGCGACTCATGGGGCGACATTTTAAATAAAGTTTTTGAAGAAAAAGTTGAAGAAAACTTGCTTCAACCAACGTTTATTTATGATTACCCTGTTGAGGTTTCGCCGCTTACGAAAAGGAAGAAAGAAACTCCATATTTGGTTGAGCGCTTTGAACTTTTTATAACCAGAAGAGAACTTGCAAACGCTTACTCGGAGCTTAATGACCCGATTGACCAAAGAGAAAGATTTGTTCGCCAGATGGAACTTCGTGAAAAAGGCGATGAAGAAGCCAATATGATCGACGAAGATTTCATAACTTCGCTTGAATATGCAATGGCTCCTACAGGTGGCCTTGGAATGGGAATTGACAGGCTTGTTATGCTTTTGACCGACAGCCCTTCAATAAGAGACGTAATTATCTTCCCAACAATGAAGAAATTACCTGTAGATAAAGATTAATTTTTGGTTACATATGGCTGTATCGTAATTGATATGGCCTTTTTCTGTATGAAAATTCGAAATTAAGGAGAAACAATCATGAAAAACATAACTGTGATGGGCGGGGGCGTCCTTGGAACTCAAATAGCCTTTCAGGCGGCTTACGCCGGCTTTAACGTTAAAATTTGGCTTAGAAGCGAAAGCAG
>USIK01000060.1 GCA_900554775.1 uncultured Oscillospiraceae bacterium | reverse complement strand
TTGGGCACTTTAGCGTTAAAAACCTCCCCCCGCAAGACACTTCAAAAGGAATTTATTATTCCTTCGAACACAGCGGTGCAACATTCGTGGTTCTTAACACGAATTTTTCAGATTCCGGCCTCGGCGAAGCTCAATACAGCTTTGCGCTTGAAACTTTGAAAAATTCCAAAAGCAAATGGAAGATAATTTTCACGCATAAGTCGCCTTATTCCAACGGCCCGCACTGCAAAGATTCGGACGTTAAAAAAATAGCAAATCAAATAGATGAGCTGGCCTACTTAGGTGGTGCCGACGCTATTTTCGGCGGGCATGACCACGTTTATGTGAGGACTAAAATCCTTTCTTGCAAAAAAATAGTCGGCAGCGAGGAATACTCGAAAAAAGGCACTGTTTACACTAATCCTTTGGGCTCAGTCTTCGTTGTTCCGGGGACTTCGGGAGTAAAAAATTACGTTCAAAAGATGGATGTTAAGCTTCCGGCTGAAAAAATCTTGAGCCCTGAAGGGCCGGTTTACTCCGTGCTTAGCATTAACGAAAACGAGCTCAAATTCGAGGCTTTTCTCGCAAATGAAGAAGGCAGCAAGCTGATTGATTCCTTCGCTATAAAAAAAGAAAGTAAAAACCAAAATAGCAAATACGTTTCAAAGCTCATAAGCTCCTTGCCGGATATGCCATGGCTCGACGACAGCGACAAACTCAAAAAAATAAAAGCTATTTATGAAAACTTGAGCTACCACGAAAAAATAACAGTTAAAAACTCAGGCGAGCTTTTTAAAGCAATTAAACTCAGAAAAAATTACTTCCAAATAACAGCCGGAAGAATTTGCAGAGTAACAACCAGGAAAGAATTTTTGTCAGCCTTTAAAAACCCGAAAGTAGGAACAATAATTGCCGAGGGCGAAGAAATAAAATTCGGCAAAAACTTCATAAAAAACACGCACCTTAATGTAACGCGGCCTCTGTGCATAAGGGGCACTGCAAAATTAACTCAAATTAATTTCACAGTTGAAAAAGGCATGATGCTCACCCTGGCGGATAATATCTGCATAGATAACACAAGGAAATTCGGCAATTTTTGCAGCGATAACATCATAGATCTTTTGGATGATTGCGCGCTGATAGTGAGCGATTTTGCTTCTATAAATTCGTTTTTCGGCGGCAGCCATAAAGAAAAAGGGATAAAAATAACCGGTGAAAATTGCCGCGTTTACCTCGGCAGTTCGAGCACGAATTTCGTGAAAAATGGCTTCTTGGAAGCCCCTAATTTAGATTCCAAAATCTTCGTAACCGCAGGGAAATATCTTTCACTTAGCGAAACCTTCAATGTTAATTGCAAGCTTGAAGTTTCCGCGGGGTTCGTAAGAAGCATAAAAGGCCTTGAAAATTCCGAAATAAACATTTTTGGCGGGATTATTGGCGAAAAGAATAATGTTAAATATCCTGCACCTATAAAATCAAGCGGTAAAATAACCGTTATTTCCGGCAAAATAAGAGACAAAGACGGCACCAGCATAATGGTTACTGAAGCTGGAAATTGCAAAGTTAAAAAGTCAAATTTAGAAAGCTACATTGATATTTCAGGCAAAATTTTGTATAATTAAACTAAGAAGTTTTGAAAAATCAGGAGGCAACCCATGATTAAAGGTTACAGGCATCTTGACTCAAAAAGCATAAAAAAAATTATGTTTCATGAAAAACTCAAAGCATTTCTAAAAAAAACGATCAAATGGTGGATGATAACCATTGGCATTTCCCTGCTTTTTGCAGTGTGGCTCACTTCTTTTTACTTAACGCTTGATAAATTCGGAGCCTCAAGCGCAAAAGAAATAACAGGCGAAACTGCAAACTTCAAAGCAGCCCCTAATCAAGACGACACAGCAAACTTAAATGAGCTAAGCAAAAAAGAGCTTGAAAGAGAATCTGAAAAAGAACAAGTTATTTCGGATTCTGCTAAAGAAAAAGAATATAAATTCGATTCTGATTTTTATGATTTTAGCAGCTGGAATAAAACTTGCGCCACAGAACTTAAGGTGGTTAACATCAAAAATAAACTCCCTGCCGAATTCAAAGCAGAAACCAAAAATTGCCGAGGCAAAGAAGTTAGCGCTATTTTGGCAGATGACCTTGAAAAAATGATATGCGACGCTAAAAAAGAAGGAGTTTCGCTCTGGATTTCTTCAGGCTACAGAAACATAGACCTTCAAACAAGGCTTTTCAAAAGGCAAATTGACCGAGAAAAATCAAAAGAAGTTATAACCAATGAGGAAGCCGAAGCAAGAGCCGCAAAAGTAGTGGCGAAGCCTTACACAAGCGAGCACAACACCGGCTTAGCAATTGACTTTAACGGTGTTTCAAGCAATTTTTACAAAACAAAAGAATACAAATGGCTGATGGATAACGCCGCTAAATACGGCTTTATTGAAAGATATCAAGAAAAATGGAAAAGCAAAACCGGAGTAATCTACGAGCCTTGGCACTTCAGATATGTTGGCAAAAAACACGCTCCGCTGATAAAGCAGACAGGCCTTTGCCTGGAAGATTACGTCAAAATTAATTTAGTAGAAAACAAATCGGAGGAAGACCTATTATGAACTCAACAGTAAGAACAAGATTCGCACCCAGCCCCACAGGCTACATGCACATCGGGAACTTAAGAACTGCGCTTTATGAATATTTAATTTCAAAATCTCAAAACGGAAAATTCATTCTAAGAATCGAAGACACCGACAGAAATAGATTGGTGCAAGGCGCCGAAGAAGTAATTTACAGAACTTTAGAAACCGTAGGGCTTAAATACGACGAAGGCCCGGACATCGGCGGAGATTACGGCCCTTACAGGCAAAGCGAAAGAAAAGGAAACTATTTGAAATACGCCGAAAATCTCGTTTCACTCGGCAAAGCTTACTATTGCTTTTGCGAAAAAAGCGATGACGAAGAAGAGCACGCTTCAGGCCACACCGACAAATGCAGGGACCTTTCTGAAGAAGAAGTGAAAAAATTTTTAAACGAAAAAAAGAAATTCGTTATAAGGCAAAAAATGCCGAAAGAAGGCTCAACATATTTCGATGACGTTGTCTTTGGAAGAGTTGAAATTGAAAACAAAGAGCTCGAAGACCAAATCTTAATTAAAAGCGACGGCTACCCGACTTACAACTTCGCAAATGTAATTGACGACTACGAAATGAAAATAACTCACGTTGTAAGAGGAAGCGAGTATCTTTCTTCAACGCCAAAATACAATCTTCTTTATGAAGCATTCGGCTGGGAAATTCCAACTTACGTTCACTTGCCTTTAATCATGGGCAAAAACGAAGACGGCACAACCTCTAAGCTTTCAAAACGCCACGGAGCGGTGAGCTTTGAAGACCTGCTAAAAAAAGGATATCTGCCTGAAGCAATAATAAACTACATAGCGTTTTTAGGCTGGTGCCCGGACAGCAACCAAGAAATCTTCTCGCTAAAAGAACTTGAAAAAGAATTTTCAGCCGAAAGAATAAGCAAATCTCCTTCGATTTTCGACTACAAAAAACTTGATTGGTTCAACGCCGAATACATTCGTGCAAAATCAAAAGAAGAATTCTTAAAACTCAGCTTGCCATACATTCAAAAAGTAATCAAAAAAGAATCGGTAAACAAAGAAAAAATCGCAGAGCTCTTGCAAAGCAGAATTTCAGCTTTGGAGGAAATCCCGGAAATAATCGAATTTTTCGAAACTCAGCCGGAATATGACACCGAGCTTTTCGGGAACAAAAAAAGCAAAAGCACGCCCGAAACTTCGCTTGAAATATTAAAAAGCATCCAAAATGAGCTTGAAGCCGCAACTTCATGGGATTATGAAACGCTTCATGAAATTTTGATAAACTTTGCGGTTAAAAACGAACTTAAAAACGCTATAGTAATGTGGCCGGTGAGAATCGCTGTTTCAGGCAAAACGGTAACTCCGGGCGGCGCAATTGAAATCTTGGAAATCTTAGGCAAAGAAGAATCTTTAAGAAGAATCCAGGAAGCAATCGAAAAACTTGAAAACAAATAATTTTAGAAAGAGTGATTTTTTAAATGGATTTAAATTCCGAAAAAATGGGGAATTTCATATTTGAAGATATTAAAAAAGATATTTCCGCCGGCGGCAGATTCGCGGGCAAAACCGTTCACACAAGGTTCCCGCCCGAGCCAAACGGCTACCTTCACATCGGGCATGCAAAAGCAATTTGCATAAATTTCGGTGCGGCTAAAACCTTTGGTGGAATTTGCAACCTTAGAATGGACGACACTAACCCTTCGAAGGAAGACGTGGAGTATGTTGAATCAATGAAAAAAGACGTTAAATGGCTCGGCTTTGACTGGGAAGACCGCTTCTACTACGCTTCGGATTACTTTGAAGAAATGTTCGAAAACGCTTGCAAATTGATCGACAAAGGCCTCGCCTACGTTTGCGAGCTCAGCGCTGAAGAAGTTAAAGCAAACCGCGGCGACGCCTCGCACCCGGCAGTGAGCCCTTACAGAGACAGGCCGATAGCCGAAAACAAAAATCTGTTTTTAAGAATGAAAAATGGCGAATTCGAAACCGGCAAAATGACTCTGAGAGCTAAAATAGACCTTAATTCAGGGAACTTCAACATGCGCGACCCGGTTATTTACCGCATTAACAAAGCGCACCACCACAAACAAGGAAATAAATGGTGCATCTACCCTATGTATGACTACGCGCACCCAATCGAAGATGCCCTCGAAGGGATAACGCATTCGCTTTGCTCGCTTGAATTCGAAGACCACAGAACGCTTTATGAGTGGGATGTCGACAACATGGAAATAGCGTCAAAGCCGCGTCAAATTTACGCATTATCGTAACACAGCCACCCGCATAAAATGTCGGTGTAAGACCGCCCGAATGCAAACCGCCTCTGTGGAACCAAGGTGTTGTATTCATAGACTTATCCTCTGACGAGAACGGGAAATGTATCATAACATCGTGCGCCGAAAGCACTTCGTTTATGCTTGTTATACAAACACCTTTTGGTTTGCCTGTTGTTCCCGATGTATAAAGTCTTGTCGTTTCATCAATTTTAGAAAGATTCCAATTCAAATTCGGATTTTCTGCCGATGCATTCTTCACAAAATCCGAATATTTTACCGTACCAGGTATAGGAGCCACTCCTTCTTCGTCCACCATAATTATCACTTTCGGTGTGAATTTTGAAAGTTTCAGTGCCTGTTCAACAGCGTCTTTGTTGATTGATTCATATATAAAT
>USIK01000059.1 GCA_900554775.1 uncultured Oscillospiraceae bacterium | reverse complement strand
GTAATTGTCTCACGGTAAGCAACCTGATGCTTTCCTACGTTTGCTTCATCTTTAAATTCACGAAGAAGTCTGTCAACGATTATTTCAAGAAGTAGCTCACCCATACCTGCAATGATTGTCTGTCCCGTTTCCTCATCGGTATAGCACTTGAACGTCGGATCCTCCTCGGCTAGCTTGGAAAGGGCAATACCCATTTTTTCCTGTCCTGCCTTAGTCTTCGGCTCAATAGCAACACGGATAACCGGATCAGGGAATTCCATTGATTCGAGAATTACAGGGTGTTTCTCGTCGCAAAGGGTATCGCCTGTTGTTGTGTTTTTAAGTCCAACCGCAGCAGCGATGTCTCCTGCATAAACCTTGTCGATATCTTGACGGTGGTTTGAATGCATTTGGAGAATTCTTCCGATGCGTTCGTTGTTATCTTTTGTTGAGTTGTAAACAGTCGAACCTGCTGCAATTGTTCCTGAGTAAACTCTGAAGAAGCAGAGTTTTCCTACAAATGGGTCAACTGCAATTTTAAACGCAAGAGCTGCGAAAGGTTCGTCATCTGAAGAATGTCTTTCAACTTCTTCTTCTGTTTCAGGGTTAACACCCTTGATTGCTGGAACATCTGTTGGAGAAGGCATGTAGTCAACTATAGCATCAAGGAGTTTTTGAACACCCTTGTTTTTGTAAGATGTACCGCAAGTTACCGGCACAACTGTGTTTGCGATAGTTGCTCTTCTAATGCAATCTTTAATTTCCTGGATGGAAATTTCTTCTCCTTCGAGATATTTTTCGAAAATAGCTTCGTCTTGATCAGCAATGCACTCAAGCATTTCTGTGTGATATTTTTCAGCTAATTCTTTCATATCCTCGGGGATTTCTTCTACTCTAATGTCTTTTCCGAGGTCATCATAGTAAACGTAAGCCTTCATTTCAACAAGGTCAATAATGCCCTTGAAGGTTTCTTCAGCACCTATTGGAAGCTGAATCGGAACAGCATTACATTTAAGACGTTCTTTCATCATTTTTACAACGTTGTAAAAATCTGCTCCCATGATGTCCATTTTATTAACGTAAACCATGCGAGGAACGCCGTATTTATCAGCTTGACGCCATACTGTTTCTGACTGAGGCTCAACGCCACCTTTAGCGCAAAGAACAGTAACAGAACCGTCAAGAACTCTAAGCGAACGCTCAACTTCAACTGTGAAGTCAACGTGGCCTGGAGTATCAATAATGTTAATTCTGTGGTTTTTCCAGAAACATGTTGTTGCTGCAGAAGTAATGGTGATTCCGCGTTCTTGCTCTTGAACCATCCAGTCCATTGTAGCAGCACCGTCATGAGTTTCACCGATTTTGTGGTTTATACCAGTGTAAAACAAAATACGTTCTGTAGTTGTTGTTTTACCAGCATCTATGTGAGCCATGATACCAATATTTCTGGTCATTTCCAGTGATACTTTCCTTGACATAATATCCTCCTTTTCCTTAATTCTCCACTTAGAAAACGGCAACCGCAAAATATATTATGCGGCAACCATTAAAGTTTTAAACATTTTTTGCCAAAAATTAAAATTCTTGGCAGTGAAATTACCAGCGGTAATGTGCAAAAGCTTTGTTAGCTTCAGCCATTTTGTGAGTATCTTCACGTTTTTTAACTGCTCCGCCTGTGCTTTTGATTGCATCAAGAATTTCACCTGATAATCTTTTGATCATGGTTCTTTCTGAGCGAAGTCTTGAGTATTTTGTGAGCCATCTTAAACCTAAAGTTTGTCTTCTGTCAGCTCTTACTTCGATTGGAACCTGGTAAGTAGCTCCTCCTACGCGGCGAGCTTTAACCTCTAAAGTTGGCATTATGTTTTCCATAGCTTCTTCAAAAACTTCGAGTGGTTCTCTTCCTGTTTGTTCACGTAATATATCGAATGCTTTATATACTACTTTTTGAGCTACTCCTCTTTTTCCGTCGAGCATGATGTTGTTGATAAGACGAGTTACGAGTTTAGAACCGTAAATCGGATCAGCTAAAACATCACGTCTTGTAACACGACCTCTTCTTGGCATGTTTCTTCCCTCCTTCACAATAAAAGATATCATAGGTACTCGAAAGTAATTTAGCCCTCGTTTGCCAAGCACAAGAGAAATCTGAAAAATACTATATACAGCACTCCTGCACTAGCCTAAGCTAAGTTATACCTATTTAATTTTCTTTGGAGCTTATTTCTTAGCTGCTCCTGCTTTTGGACGTTTAGCACCGTATTTCGAACGTGCTTGCATACGCTTTGCTACTCCTTGAGCGTCGAGCGTACCCCTGATAATGTGGTAACGCACACCAGGTAAATCCTTTACACGTCCACCTCTTATAAGAACAACGCTGTGCTCTTGAAGATTGTGCCCGATACCCGGAATGTAAGAAGTTACTTCCAAGCCGTTTGAAAGACGAACCCTAGCAATTTTTCTAAGTGCTGAGTTTGGCTTTTTAGGAGTTGCTGTTTTATCCGCAGTGCATACTCCTCTTTTTAGCGGAGAATTCTGCGCAATAGCTTCTCTCTTTTTTGAGTTCCAGCCTCTTAAAAGTGCAGGAGCCTTAGCTTTTTTCTCTTGGCTTTTTCTTCCTTTACGGACTAACTGGTTAAATGTTGGCATATTACACCTCCTGGAATCAAAATATCTTGCACAGCAGCTTCGGCTTGAAACTACCATACATTTTTCAATTCTAACACTTAGAGGTGGGGTTTGTCAAGGGGCAATAAAAATTTTAAGCCGACTAAAAGCCGGCTTTTGTTAGCAAGTACTAGTGTATTTCTAGTCTGAAAGCATAACTTTCGTGAGTGATGCCTCGTCTATAGTTATCCAGTCACGATCCACAGCTATTCCAGCAAGAAAATCCTCTACCGAATTATTAGGTGAAACATAAATGCTAACTTTAGCAGTTGCTCTGCCAAGAATGGAAATATCCACATCAATATCTTTTTCGTAAACTAAATATATGCTTCTTGACTGGATTTTTTTATCTTCATAATTTGCCACCTTCGAACCATCAGCATTGCCAAAATCATACTTTTTAAAATTAAATTCTTCTTTCGGGAGGAAATTATTAACTAGTCTATTATTAGTTTTAATCGTTACGACTAGATAACATCTAATACCAACTAAATCACTAACCATCGAGAACAAGCAATTTTTGAATTTTGAATTAATGCTAACATTCTTTTTAACACTCAAATTGTACTGTTTAAGCATTTCAGAAACGTTATTACTATCTACTTTAGTTGATAGCATTTTGTTTAAGTTGCTTAGAATATACTCCGATTGCAAAAGTAGGTCCTGCACAGCCTTTTTTCGTTTATCGCGGTAAAAACTAATCTTTTTGCTTTCAATTAGCTTCAAGCATTCATTTGATTTGTTGCAAACATAATCGAAAAAACTAATGAAAGTTCTAATGTTGATGTTGTTTCTGTTTATTTTTAGTTCTTTTTTCACGATATCATTATATCTTTTCTTTATGTCAAAAATAAAAGCATCATAAGCATCTTTTTTTATAATACTTCTTTGCTTTTTGCAGTTCTTGTAGGCAGTTTTCCACTTTTCAAGGGCTTTTTCGTCCATTTCCATGCCGGCAATGTTTTCATCTCTCATTTTGTCCATCCCCCGTCCCCAAATTTTCAAATTATTAAGAACTATCTTATTATAAATATATATACATACAATCATAATCTGTCAAGTTATTTTTTTGTAATAAAACAACATAAATTAATTTTAAAGCCTAAAAAAACACCTTTCAAGTGGAGTAAACTGGATATAATAATTTAAAATATCGCCTTATATTTTTCGTGTCATAACTTGTTTAATGAATAAATAATCATTATAATAAGTTTTATCGACTAAATGCTCAAAAAAATAAAGAAAACTTAAAACTAAACGAGGTGTAAATTTTGTCAAAAGGAGTAACTGTTAGAATGCAACGAAGGGCGATGGTCGTCCTTGCTTTGCTAGTATTTTTGGGGTTCCCACTGCTTGTTTTCAGGCTTATGGTACTTCAAATATTTCAAGGCGAAAGCCTTCAAAAAATGGCATCTGAGCAGCAACTTGCCGACACTAAATTAAATTCGAAAAGGGGAACAATCTATGACCGGAACATGAACCCTCTGGCGCAAAGCGCAAGTGTTTGGACGGTGGTTTTGGAGCCTTCTTACATAGACACTGAAGAAAAACGAGAGTTAATTTGCTCCGGCATGCACGAAATACTTGATATTGACAAAGAAAAACTTTTAGCGCTTTCGAAAAAACGCTCTTGCTACACGATAATCAAAAAGAAAGTCGAAAGCGACATAAAAGACAAAATAATGGAATTTAAAACCAAAAATAAGATAACCACGGGCATCAGGCTCATTGAGGATTACAAAAGATACTATCCTCTAAAGGATTTTGCAGCTTCTGTGCTTGGTTTCACAGGGGCCGACAGCCAAGGTTTGGCCGGGGTTGAAGCTTACTACGACAAAACTTTGAGGGGCGAGCCGGGCAGAATCTTGACCGCTAAAAACGCAGTAGGAAAAGAAATGCCTTTCGAATACGAGCAGCTCGTTGACCCTGTTCCGGGCAACAGCCTGAAGTTAACCATTGACGAAAACATCCAAAAATTCATGGAAAAAGCTCTCGAAGAAGGAATAAAAACTCACAAAGTTAAAAACAGAGCAACGGCCATAGCGATGGACGTCAACACGGGCGAAATCCTAGGAATGGCGGTTAAAGGCGACTTCGACCCGAATGAACCGTTTAAAATCGCCGACCCTGAAAAAGAAGCTTACATCAATTCTCTCCCTGAAGAAGAAAAATTAAAAGCCAAAAACGAAGCTCTGAGCTACCAGTGGAGAAACAAAGCCGTCAGCGACACATACTACCCTGGTTCGGTTTTCAAAATGATAGTTTCTTCAATGGCGCTTGAGCTCGGGGTAGTCGACGACAACTGGAGCTACACCTGCACCGGCGCAATCAAACCTTATGAAGGTGTCAAACCGATAAAATGCCACAAACACAGTGGCCACGGAACACAAAACTTCGTCCAGGCGCTTTGCCACTCCTGCAACCCGGCATTCATCACACTGGGGCAAAAAGTTGGGGTTGAAAATTACTTCAAATTTTATAAATCCTTCGGGTTCCACAGCAAAACGAACATCGACCTGCCTGGTGAATCCAGCGACTTATTCTTCAGTAACGACGGCAAAATGGCGCTGATCGACCTTTGCGTAGCTTCGATAGGCCAGAACTTCGGCATAACGCCGATACAAATGATACCCCCAGCTACGCAAATTGCAAACGGCGGGCAC
>USIK01000058.1 GCA_900554775.1 uncultured Oscillospiraceae bacterium | reverse complement strand
TTTTTCAGGCATTACGAAGCTTTGCTTGAAAGGCAAAAGCATGCCGATTGAAGAGGAATATAAATTAAGAGCCGTTTTGGAATATGACGAATATGACTACCCGCCGAGGATTGACAATGTTCTTACAAATGTATTCAGAACCGTGCAGAATAACACCAGGTGCGAAAATATCGTTATTAAAAAAGAAGATATTTTAACGAACCGAACGGTCAAAATAAGGAGTAACCTCGCGCTTTATGGAAATAATGAAATTTACTTTAAAAAGCACGATGGATGGGTCAGAAGCTATATTCCAACTATTGAAAAGAAGATAGACAAAGGTGAGATAATTTTAAACCTTAAAGGAATTTGGAATGAAATTAAAGTCTTGAAGCACGACTGCGAAGCCATTATGCTGGTTTCTTATGAAAAAGATATCGGAGATAAAATGGTGCTTGGAAGCGCAACAGGAATTTCAGGCCAGAATTTTGAAATAGCTTTTGATAACATTCTTCTTGATGGCATTGAAATAATGATTTCTGAAAAAGTTGATGGCGACGAAGTTTTTTACAAGTGGAAACTTGTTGATAACTTTTTCTCGTCGAATAAATACGATAGGCATTACATGCTTAATAAATTTGGAAATATCGTTATTTTCGGCGATCATGATCATGGTATGGCTCCAAGAAAGGGCATTAATAACATTAAAATTTGCCTTTTAAGGGAAACTTTGGGTGAAAGCTCAAACACGAAGGAAAACACAGTCCACAGCGTTGAAAGTGAGAATGAAATTCTGAAGGATTGCAAAATCATGCAGATAAAAGAAGCTGTGGGCGGCCTGGATGAAGAAAGCATGCAGCACGCTCAGGCAAGAGCAGCCGAGATTTTTAATAATCCGCAAAGGGCAGTAACGATGAAAGACTATGAAAACATCGTTCGCAGCACGCCGGGGCTGATGTTTAGCAATGTTAAGGTTCTTCCGAACTACATGCCAGGGCAAGATGTTTCGAAGCAAAACTGCGTGACCATAGCGGTTAGATGGAACAGAAAAATCGGGCTAACTCTTCCAAAAAGTTTCGAAAAAAACATTATGCGTCACCTTGAAAAATACAGGCTGATAAACACTCAGGTTAAAATCGTCAGCCCGGAATACGTCGGGCTTAACATCGGCGGTGTGGTGGTTGTTAATTCTTCTTACCGCGTTGAAGAGGGCCGCATTGAAGAAGAAATCAAAAATTTCATAACTGAAATTAACAAAGAAATGGGCAGGACGCTTCACTTTGGGGACCTTTTCGGAATGATAGACCGCTTGGAATATGTTTCGAGCCTTAATAAGCTGGTTATTTCAGCTGTGGGCGAGAACAGCCAGAAAAATGCTTCCGAAGATATAGAAGTCCCGCCGAATGCGGTTTATTATGTTGAAAAAACTGATTTTAGTTTCATAAGAAGCTCTGAAATTTACAGAAGTTAGGAGGTGAGGTTGTGGCATCAGGAGCTAAGTGTTTTATATTTAACAGGGAAAGCGACTGGAAAGAAGGCGGCATAAGCCGGAACCTTGAGATTAAACAAGACAAGCTTGTTTTCGAAAACAAAACCGGCGACAGCGCAATTTACATTTCAAAGCCGTTTGACAGCTTGCAAAGTGGCACGGTTTGGCACCGCTTGAGGCTTAAAATAGATTTGCCGAGCAGCGCGAGCTACACTTTGAAAATTTATGCAAATGACAGCCCTGAAATTAAACTCCCGAGGAATGAAAAAGCAAAAGATAATGTCCTTGACCTTAACGATTACCTTTCAGACAGCACCATTGACATAGGCAGGAAGCTTGATATTTTCGATTCAATAGGCGCGAAGAGCTATGAATCGCCGACCGATATCTTGCTTTACGGCTTCAAAGGAAGATACCTTTGGATTTGCCTTGAAATAGTGAGCTATGAGCGAGTGCCTGTTGTGATAGATTCAGTTAAAATTGAATTCCCGAAAGTAACTTTCATGGATTACCTCCCTGAAATTTACCGAAAAAGCGAAACAGAGAATTCATTTTTAACGAGATTCCTTGGAATATTCCAGTCGATTTACGTTGACCTTGAAGATGAAATTGACTTTGTTGCGCTTAATTTCGACCCTGACAGAACCACGAAAGACTTTTTAAGCTGGATTGCGAGTTGGCTTTCGGTCAAGGATGCTGCAATCTGGGGCGAAAAAAGGCTCAGGAAACTCATAAAAGAATCGGTTAAAATTTATAAAATGAAGGGGACAAAAAAGGCGATTTCAAGAATAGTCGAGGAATATACCGGCATTGAGCCGATAATTGTTGAGCAGTTCGACGTTAAAGAAAACATGGTTTACAAAAAGCAAAAAGACGTGATTGAAAACCTTTTTGGGGATAACGGCTATGTTTTCACGGTTATGGTTCCAGGCGTGCACGTTAAGGACAACGAAAGCTACGTTGAACTTTTGAAGGTTATTAACAGCGTTAAGCCGGTGGATTCAATTTGCAACTTGGTTGTTCTTAATGACCAAATTTACCTTGATAACCACTCCTATATAGGAATAAATTCGTTTATAACCAAAAACGAAGACCTGACCCTTGACAGAAAACAGCGCGACACCAACAATTTAGCCGTTGCTGCCAACTCAGCCGCTTGCGACTTTTAGGAAAATAAATAAAAAGGAGAATGAGCAATGAAAAATAAGCAGTATTATTCCGGTGAAAGAAATAATTACTTTTTTGGCAAGCTTATGACCGTTAGAGATTTTGAGACGGAGCAAGAATATTTTAATTCGAAAAGACGCCTTGGAAACAAAATGCTAAACGGCGCAGGAATTGTTTCGGGCCTTGATGTTATTCTTGTTGATAACAAAACTTTTTCGCTTGAAACCGGCATGGCGCTTGATTACATGGGCCGTGAAATCGTTGTTTCAGAGCCTTATGTCAGACGTCTTAACGTTATAAAAGGTTTCGAAGAAAATAAAGATAAAGGCACTTTGTATCTTTGCATTAAGTATGCCGAAGAGCCCAAAGAAACAACTTTCTCAGTTGCAGGTTCGGGCAAATCCAACGGCGTTAGCGAAGAATACAACCGCATTGCAGAAGGCTATGAGCTGTTTTTAACTTCTGAAAAGCCAAAAGAAGAAGAGCTTAAAATCGACAGTTTAGTTTTCGATTCAAAGAAGCTTTATGATGCTGGCGGAGTTAAAATAAGCCTTGAAATAAGCAGATATGTTAACCCATCTAAACTTTTGAAGATTTCGGTTATTTTTGAAAAAGAAAATGTTGAAGCTCCTGTGGGATATTCTTTCGATGTAAATGGCGAATTTTTCAAGAGTTTAAGCGGTGAAGACAGCTTAAATATTAGTTTCCAAGAAACTGAAATTTCAACTTACAAAACCATGCGCAAAGATTACTTCATGCGCTGCGATGCCATAACTGACGCTATGGCGAAGATAGTCATCCCGAAAGATTCTTTCAAAGTTAAAATCGGAAACGATGAAATGACCCTTGAAGAAGATTTTGAGCAACCAGTGACTATCAGCTCCACGCCGATTAGAGACATTATCATAAATGATTATTACGGCAAAAACTTCAGCGAGATTATTGAAAAGGTTGATAATAAATATATCTGCCTTGCTAAGTTCCATATTGTTACTAACCAGCTTACTTATTTCATCGAAAGCTATGAAAAGCATCCTTTCAAGCAATATCTTTACAGCAATGAGCTTTTGAGCCTGCTTCAAACCCTGGGTGAGGATTCCGAAAAGCACGAAGCAGTTGCTGCCAAAACTGAAGAAAAAGAAGAGAGTGTCCCGCAGGTTGTTGAGATGCCTGAGCCTAAGATTGATAACATCGTAACAGGCATTGAAAGAATTAACCTTGGATTTAACCCAAAACCTGGCAAATCTTATTTCTCTTATGAATTCGTTCATGGCCTTGGCGAGGGAAATGTTGGAATCGTCACTGCGATTGACAACAGCTCGAATTACATGACAGATGAAAAAGGCTTGCTTGTTTTCGGGAGTAAGAGTATATTTACAAAGGACGAAATTTCAATTTCATCGCCTGATGCCGAAGTTGCTGCGGTTGTTAACTCCAAAAAGGGCACCGTTCGCCTTGGTGTTAGATTGAAAGAAAAAACCACTGCTCAGGCAATCGACGTAAGATGGTGGGCGTTTAAACCAGCCGAAATCGAAGAACCTCAAGAAGATTTGGTCATTGATGAAAACGTTAGAGTTGTTATAACTCCTAACACCGCAAGGGTTAAGCCGCTTGAACAAATTAGGTTCGAAGCTCACATCGAAGGGGCAATAAGCCAAGAAGTAAGATGGGCAATGGCTGAAAACAACACAGGAACCATTGATAATAACGGTCTTTACACCGCACCTTCAAAAGAAGGAGTTTATGAAATCAAGGCTTACAGCGTGAAATTCGAGAATAAGTCCGATTCAGCTTATGTGGTTGTAAGCTCAGCAACTTAAGCGCAAAAAAGGAGATTATTAATTATGAAAAAGATGTCAACGTGGGGAATAGTAGGTTTAATTGTTCTGGGTTTAATAGTTATTTTGGGTTTTGCTTCGATTGGAAGCTACAACAATTTAGTTTCTTTGAAAGAAAATGTTGATAGCAAATATGCAGATATCGACGTTCAGCTTCAAAGAAGATGCGATTTAATCCCAAACCTTGTAAACACAGTTAAAGGGTTCACTGATCATGAATCTTCAGTTTTGGCAAGCATTTCAGATTCAAGAGCGAAACTCGCTGGAGCTTCAAGCGTTTCTGAAAAAGCGGAGGCTAACCAAGAACTTTCGAATTCACTTAGTAGACTTTTAGTCGTGGTTGAAAATTACCCGGATCTCAAAGCAGATTCTCAGTTCACAGCTTTGATGGATAACCTTGAAGGCACTGAAAACAGGCTTGCCGTTGCAAGAAAAGACTACAACGCAGCGGTCGAAAGCTACAATAAAGCGGTTAAAAGCTTCCCTTCAGTTATATTTGCTTCTATGTTCGGCTTTCAGCCTGCTCAGCGCTTCGAAGCAAGCGAACAAGCAAAGACTACAACACCGACTGTTGATTTTAGCAAATAAATTTAATTTAGGAGGTACGGCAGATGTTTAAAAAATTCAAGAAAATAATTCTTTTGTTAGCGGTTATTATAGTTTCTTTTGTTTGCGTGAAAGCGTTTGCCGTGCCCAGCCCGAGCAAAGAATTTTATGTTAATGATTTTGCTGAAATTTTAAGCGATGAAACCGAGCAGTACATCCTTAGCAATAGCGCTGCCCTTTGCGAAAAAACGAAGGCTCAAATTGCTGTTGTGACCGTTAAAAACTTGGAAGGCAAA
>USIK01000057.1 GCA_900554775.1 uncultured Oscillospiraceae bacterium | reverse complement strand
ATAATAGCCTTCCGGAGTGAGCATATAGTAGATGTTGTTGTCAAAGCCCTTGAAACTGAAAGTTTTGCCCATCTCATTGCCTTCGGCAGTGTGGTTGAATACTACATCAAGAATCACTTCAATTCCGTTTTCGTGAAGAGTCTTGATCAGGGTTTTCAGTTCGGTTCCTTCCTGATTGTGCTCATTGGCAGCAGCATAACTGCTGTTGGGGGCAAAAAATCCTACAGTATTGTAGCCCCAGCATTCCAGCAGATGATTACCGTCAACAGTACGGGAATTCATGGTTTCGTCAAATTCAAAGATCGGCATGAGTTCTACCGCGTTGATTCCGAGTTCTTTAAGGTATGGGATTTTACCAACCTGGCCGAAAACATCTTTGATTCCAATAAACTCGACCGGAGCAGGAACGCTTTGGCAAAGAACCTCAGCAACCGCAGAGCCAAGGCCGCCTATCACGTTGTGGTTCTCAGCTACAAGAGCTGCGCCTGTTTTCGAAACGGAGTTTATAACAGCTTCTCTGTCGATTGGTTTAATCGTGTGAATATTTATTATTTCGGCGTTAATGCCTTCTTTTTCAAGGATTTCATTCGCCTTTAAAGTTTCCTCAACCATTATTCCCGAGCAGAAAATACTTATGTCTTTGCCCTCTTTGATAGTTTTGGCTTTAAAAAGATCAAATGTTTCATCTTCGCTGAAAATATCAGGAGTGCTCTTGCGGAACATTCTGATGTAAAGCGGACCTTTGTAAGCAAGAATTTGCGGGAACAAATACTTAAGCTGGGCGTTATCCGCAGGCTCGAAGATAACTATATTCGGAATGCTCCTGAGCACGCCGATATCTTCAACGCTCATGTGAGTTCCGCCGTTATATTCCGCGCTTATTCCCGGGTCAGTTCCTATGATTTTAACGTTTTGGTTTGCATAACAAATAGAAATTGCAATTTGGTCGCAGATTCTGCGAGTTGCAAACGGAGTAAACGTGCAAATAAAAGGCATCATTCCGTAGCTGCTCATTCCCGCGGCGATTGAAGCCATATTTTGCTCAGCAATGCCAACGTTTATGCATCTTTCAGGGAAGATTTCGCTTAAATTACCAAAGCCGTTTGGTTTGGCTAAATCGGCATTAAGCACAACTATATTTTCATTTTTTCTCATTTCATTTTCAAGTTCTTTTGAAATCAGTTCACGCATTTCCACTAGTTTTTTCCTCCAATTCTTTTAAACCCTGCTCAAACATTTCTTTGCTCACGGTCATGCTGTGGTTTTTCACTCCGGCATTTTCTGCAAAGCTTATTCCGTGGCCTTTAACGGTGTGAAGAATTATCATCGTTGGCAAATCTGAGCTCTTAGCAAGGGTTATAGCCTCGTCAATTTCTTCGCAAGAGTTGCCGTTTTTAACTTCAATTACATGCCAGCCAAAAGCGCGCCATTTGTCAGCCAAAGGCTCAATCGAGCAGATATCTTCGGTTTTGCCGTCAAGCTGAAGTTTATTATAATCCGTGAAAGCAATCAAATTGCTAAGCTTTTTATGAGATGCAAACATTGCAGCTTCCCAAATTTGGCCTTCTTGAGATTCGCCATCGCCGATTACTGTGTAAATTTTAGCTCCGTCATTTTTAATCTTCGAAGCAAGAGCAATCCCCACAGCGCAGGAAAAACCCTGGCCGAGCGAACCCGTTGTCATGTCGATCCCTGGGGTACGGTTCATGTCGCAGTGGCTCGGGAGATTCGTTCCAGGTTTGTTAAGGGTTTTGAGCCATTCTTGCGGGAAGTAACCCATATTCGCAAGAACAGCATAAACAGCCGGGCCGCTGTGGCCTTTCGAAACGATTAAACGGTCTCTTCCTTCTTTTTTCGGGTTTTTGGGGTCAACATTCATGTGTTTGTAATAAAGCACGGCAAGCAACTCAACCATCGAGAGGCTTCCTCCGATGTGCCCTACTCCGAGCGTGCCAATTTCCAAAAGAATATTCTTTCTTATTTCAAGGCATTTATTTTCAAGGTTCAATTTAATTTCCTCCTACTTAATTAAAGATTATCCGGGCCGAAGCTTTGCGGCAAAAGGTCGTTTAGAGTGTAAACTTTAAATTTCTCGGTGCTCACCGCTAAAATTACTTTAAATTCTTCAGGGCTGCAAAACTCACGAAGCGCCTGCCTGCACATTCCGCACGGCGGGCAATATGAGCTAAGCTCTTCGCCGTCTTTTCCGCCAACGACTGCAATTGCTTTGAACTTCTTATGGCCATCATAAACAGCTTTGAAAAGAGCCGTTCTTTCAGCGCAATTGCAAACGGGGTAAGAAGCGCACTCAATGTTGCATCCTCCGTAGATTTTTCCATCAAAAGTCAAAAGCGCCGCTCCGACTTTAAAATTTGAATAAGGAGTGTATGCTTTTTCCCTGGAATTTATAGCTTCGGTTATTAAATTTTCAATAAAATCCAAATTTTCTTACTCCTAACTATTTATAAAATACAAAAGTATAGTATAATAGACTACGAGAAAAATTTCAAAGGTTTTATTTATAACGGCAAATTTTGCAAAATATAATTAAAAAGGCAAATTCAAAAATTTCAAAAACGAGGTTGAAAAACAATGAAGAAAATTTTCAAAAAAACTTTATCTGCCTTGATTTGCGCGGCGAGCATTTGCGCAGGGGCGACTTTCTTTAGTAACTTTTGCCACGCAAAAAATTCCACCGAAAAAACCGAAACAGAAACAGAAGAAAAAAGCGAAGGCTTTGGCTTTATTAAATCAGAAGAAAAAATAAGCGACCTTATTTATGACGGCACGGTGCTCCTTTACGGAGGGATAGCGCTTATTTCGATATCCGCCGCAGGAATGATTTTCACGTTTTTGCCCAAAAGAAGAAAAAACAGATAGTAATAATGTATACGGAGATGAGAGCTGATGAATAACATATTAAGAGAAAAAATTTCAGAAGGCATTAACTTCACTTATATTCCCGAAGAAAAATTCAAAACAAATGTGATTTCCTTTTCGATGTTTACCCCGCTTTCAAAAAGCGAAGTTTCAAAAAACGCTTTGCTGCCGAATCTTCTTTCCCACAGCTGCAGGCAGTACCCCACCTTGAAAGACATTAGCACTAAGCTCGAGGGCCTTTATGGCGCTTCGGTTAATTCTTCGCTTTCAAAGCTCGGCGATTGCCAGGTTATAAACCTTTGCGCAGAGGGCCTTAGCGGGAAATTTGCCTATGAAAACCCGAATAACACAAATGATTTAACAAATCTTCTTTGCGAAATGATTTTTGAGCCAAACCTCGAAAACGGGAAGTTCAAAGAAGAAAACTTGGAACTTGAAAAAAGGCAGTTAATCGAAGACATCCTCTCAGAAATGAATGATAAAAAAGCCTATGCTTCCAGGCGCTGCGAAGAAATAATGTTCGAAAACGACAAATTCGGGATAAACATCCTGGGAACTATAGAAGAAGCAAAAAGATTGACCTCAGAGAAAGTAACAAAAGCTTGGGAGGAACTTTTAAAGTATGAGCACATTGAAAAAACAGTAATCGGCAAAGCAAGCTATGAATCCATCATTTCTGAGTTCAAAAGCCGCTTTGCGAAAATAAACAGGCAGCCGCAAGCTATGCTTGAAACCAAAGTTAAAGAAAGAGCAGAAGAAATCAAAGAAGTGACCGAAAACATGGATGTTTCGCAGTGCAAGCTCGTCATGGGCCTTTACGCAGGAACAGCCTACCCCAGCAAAGACACCTCTGCCATGATAGTAATGAATGCGCTTTTCGGCGGGACCGCTCAATCAAAGCTCTTCCTTAACGTGCGCGAAAAACTGAGCCTTTGCTATTACTGCTCGTCACGCTATAACAAAGCAAAAGGCGTTATTTTCATTTCTAGCGGCGTGGAAAAAGAAAAGCTCAAAGAAGCGAAAAAAGAAATAATAAACCAGCTCAAAGAAGTTAAGGTGGGCAACTTTGCAGAAAGCGACCTTGCCGAAACTAAAATGTATCTTTCGCAAAACATGGAAAGCATCAGCGATAGCCTATCTTCCCTGACTTCATGGTATATTTCCCAGAGCTTCCTCGGCGAGATGAAATCCCCCGAAGAGTTAATAAAAGAAATCAACGAAGTTAAACGCGAAAAAGTAATTGAAGTTGCAAACAAAATAACCCTTGACACAGTTTACACCCTTTGCAAAACCGACAAGGAGGATGAGTAAAAAATGAAAACCAAAAAAATATCTTACGAAGCAATTGGCGAAGAATATTTTTTCACAAAGCACCCCTCAGGGCTCGACATTTACATCTACCCCAAAAAAGGCTACAGCTCAAAATATGCGATTTTAGGCACTAATTTCGGCTCGGTTAACAACACTTTTAAACTTAAAAACGAAGAAACCTTCACGATCGTGCCCGACGGAATAGCGCACTACCTTGAACACAAACTTTTTGCAAGCGAAAGCGGCGACGCCTTTGAGCTTTTCGCCAAAACCGGTGCATCGGCAAACGCTTATACGTCTTTTGAAAAAACCGCTTATTTATTTTCCTGCACCGATAATTTTAATCAATCGCTTGAAATTTTGCTTGATTTCGTCCAAACGCCTTATTTCACCGAAGAAAACGTCGAAAAAGAAAGAGGAATAATCGCTCAGGAAATAAAAATGTATCAAGACAGCCCGGAATGGAAAGTTTACATCAACCTTTTAGGCGCGCTTTATCATAATCACCCCGTTAAAATTGACATTGCCGGCTCGGTAGAATCAATAGCCAAAATCACGCCGGAGATTCTTTATGATTGCTACAAAGCTTTTTATAATCTTCACAATATGGCGCTATGCATAGTGGGCGATTTAGACCCCGATGAAGTCCTTGCGGTTATTGACAAAAAAATTCAGTATTCTCCGCCTATTGAAATTGACAGATACTTCCCGCAGGAACCTAAAACCGTTTGCAAAGAATTCGTTAGCGAAGAATTTGACATTAATTCTTCGATGTTTTGCCTTGGCTTTAAAGAAAATGTTTCTTCAAATGTTTCCACAAGGGATTCGGTCTACACCGATTTGATTTTAAGCTACCTTACCTCGCCTTCGAGCGAAATGTACAGCGAGCTTTTGGAAAGCGGGCTTATTAACACTGCTTCGTTCACGGGCGAGCACCTTGAAGGCCCGAAATATTCTTCGATCGTTTTTTCAGGCGAATCGCAAAACCCCGAAAAAGCAGCCGAGGTCATTAAAAAGCACACCGCAAAACTTCTTTCTTCAGGAATTAAGAAAGAAGATTTCGAAAGAATTAAAAAGGCAGTTTACGGCAAAAGCATGAATGTTTACAACAGTGTTTCAAGCACAGCCAACGTGCTTTTGGGGTTTGTTTTGTCGGGCAAAGACTTTTTTGGCTACATGAAAGAGCTGGAAAACGCAACTTTGGAAGGATTAAATGAAAGAATAGCGGCTCATTTCAAAGAAGATAAC
>USIK01000056.1 GCA_900554775.1 uncultured Oscillospiraceae bacterium | reverse complement strand
AGTATATCTCCTTTTCGTAACAATAGCATCATATTCATCTGCAACTCTAATGATTTGAGCACAATAAGGTATTTTGCATAATGTTTGGGTTTGCTACGGGGTTTAATTTTTTATGAACTTTAATACTAAATAAAGCTTAAGCTTGGGTTTTTGATTTAAATTTATGAACTTGTTTCATTTCGTTGAAAGGTGGTTAATTTTGTAGTAGAGTCAAATAGTATGAAAGTGAAGGGAGGATGAGGTTTTGAAAAAGTTTTTAGCGTGCATTTGTGCGCTGATGTTTGCGTTTAGTTCGCATGTTTTCGCGTCAACGGGTTATGTTAGCGTTGTTAGAAAAATCAAAGACCCAGGGAAACATCATTTTAAACATGGCAAAATTAAAAAAATTATTGAATATAAATATGAATCCACGGATGATGGAACAGCCGTGATGAAAAATTCTTCTGGCGAAATTCTTTTTGAATTTAAGAATAGAGTTATTTTTGACTCTACCCATAATAAAATTGCAGATTATAGTGAACGGTATGTTTACAATAAAGTGAACCGTTATAATACGACTATGATTGAGCTTAAACCAAGCGGAGAGATTTTCGAAAATCGTTATATAGGTGGCAGGTATGAAAGTTTTAAAAGAGGCAGGATTGCCGAAGGCTCAACTACCAAATTAAGCGCAATTTACAAGAAAAAATCTAAAATTTGCCAGTTCGATAACTGCATTCCAAAGGTAATTGCTGTGTTTGTTTCTTTGCTTGAAGATTTGAACCTTGTTGAAATTTCTAATTCAAGCAATGCTTCGCTTTAACATAATGTGATCTTCTGAATATGATGATTATAGAGGCTTAAACAGATAAAGCCTCTAAAGCATAGCTTAAAATATTTAAGGAGGTCAACATTAATGGAGTATGAAAAAGGTTATGGCCATCGACCGGAATTTTGTCCTGCACTTGGTTTTCAGGATGTAATGGTCGGTGTTCCTGTAGAAGTTAAACCTTTCGCAGAGGTTGGAAAAGTTAAATTAGAGTGTCTTGGCAAGCCTATTATCCGCAAAGGCACGACACATTGCGAAGGAAAGCACAAAGAAACGTGCAAATTCACTATAAGCCAAAAAATGAGGATTGAAGTTCCTGTGGCATTTAGTGCAAAAACTGAAGTAGGCCCTGCAATGGTTGATTGCAAATGCCGTGAACACATGGAAGAAATGCACGAAGAAGGATGTAAAGAACCTGGATGTATGGGAATGATAGGATAGAGTGATATAAAAATTCTTTAGTTGGTAAATATAACGTATATATAAACATATTTAAAGATTAATCCTCTTTGAGATTTATTTTCATAGGGGGTTAGTCGTTTTTTTGAATTTATGTAAAATATATATAAATTTCAAAATTAATCTTGAATTAGTATAAAAAACATAATTTTTAATAGACAAACCCAAAATGTGAAAAATAGAGTATTGCAAAATAATATTAATTGTATATAATTAATAAAAGAGGGCTTTTAATATATGCACTTGTAAGCTAAAATATAATTATTTTAAAAGAGAGGTAAGATATGTCTAACAGATTATTTCAAAACATTATAAGACAAACAGCAGAGGCCGTTGGCAGAACTATCGGTGTAGTAGATGATTCTTGCGTTATAGTTGCATGCAGCGATTCAACAAGAGTGGGAGAAACAATTACCGATATTAAACCTGAATCTTTTTTATCAACAGCTGTTTTCACAACTGACAGCGCAACCTACAAACCTTTTGGCGACCCTTCATGCCCGGAATTTGCAGTTTTTGTTTCAGGAACTGACGAAATTTGCAAAAAAGATGTTGTTGTTCTTTCAGTTGCAATGAACAGTGTTAAACAACAATATGACGATAAATATGACAAAGTAAACTTCATTAAAAATGTTCTTCTTGATAACATTCTGCCAGGCGATGTTTACATTAAAGCAAGAGAACTCAGGTTCAACAACGATGTAAGCAGAGTTTGCATGATTGTTAAAATCACTTCTAAAACTGACGTCGCAGTTTATGATGTTATCCAAAGTCTCTTCCCAGATAAATCAAAAGACTTCGTTGTAAGCATAAATGAAACTGACATCGCTCTTGTTAAAGAAATTAGCAAAGATATCGACAGCAAAGCTCTTGAAAAACTTGCAGCTTCAATCATTGATACTCTTTCAGGCGAATATTGCGTTCACAGCGTGATCGGAATCGGAACTGCTGTTCCAAGCATCCGTGACTTAGCTCGTTCATTCAATGAAGCTCAAATCGCTATCGAAGTTGGAAAAGTTTTCGATACTGAAAAGAGCGTAGTTCCTTACGACAATTTAGGAATAGCAAGGCTTGTTTACCAGCTTCCTACAACTCTTTGCGAAACTTTCTTAAAAGAAGTTTTCAAAAAAGGTTCAGTTGAATCTATGGACCGTGAAACTCTCTTCACAATTCAGAAATTCTTTGAAAATAATCTTAACGTTTCTGAAACTTCTCGTAAGCTTTTCGTTCACCGCAACACATTAGTTTACAGGCTCGAAAAAATCAAGAAAATAACCGGTCTTGACCTCAGAGAATTTGAAGATGCAATAGTTTTCAAAGTAGCTTTGATGGTAAAAAAATACTTAATGTCAAACCCTGTTAAATTTTAAAAGTTGCTTTTTGTATGATAATGTTGTAAAATAAACCGGCAAGGCGATACAATAGTTAATTTTGCGTGGTATTACAACATTTTCTAAAATAAGCGAAATAATTTTGTGTCGTCTAAATTTCTTAGGCGGCACATTTATTTTTTAATTGGGTTGGTGATGTGTAAAGATGATAGAATTTAAAAACGTGGTCAAGCTTTATGACTCAGAAAGCAAGGCCCTTGACGGGCTTAACCTAGTTATTCCGGATGGCCAGTTTGTTTTCGTGGTTGGTTCTTCAGGTTCCGGCAAGAGCACCATGCTTAAGCTTTTAACGAAAGAAATTGAGCCTACTTCAGGCAAGATTACGGTTAACGGAGTGAATCTTTCAAGCGTTAAACCGAGGAATATTCCTTATTATCGCAGGGGCCTTGGCGTTGTTTTCCAGGATTTTAGGCTTCTCGAAAAAATGAGCGTGTTTGACAATGTTGCTTTTGCGATGAGAGTTATCGGCGCGAAGCAAAGTGACATTAAAAAGAGAGTGGAATACGTTTTAAATTTAGTTGAGCTTATGGACAAGTCTTCAAGGAAGGCTGCCGAGCTTTCAGGCGGGGAAAAGCAGCGCGTTGGGCTTGCAAGAGCTCTTGTGAATAACCCGGGAATTTTGATAGCTGACGAGCCGACGGGAAACATAGACCCTCAGATGTCGCTTGAAATTGTTAATTTGCTGAGTAACATCAACAAAACCGGCACGACAGTTATCATGGTTACGCATGATGTTTCACTTGTTAGAGCTTTCCCTCATCGTGTTGTGGAAATTTCAGAAGGCAAGGTAGTAAATGATTCGAGTCAAGGCGGTGAATTTTTAAGTGAGATTTAACATAATAAGATATTTAACAAAAGAGGGTTTTAAAAACGTTTTTCACAACAGCATCATGACCTTGGCTTCGGTTTCGGTTATGGTTTGCTGCATGGTTTTAACGGGCAGTGCGTTTTTGATTTCCGCGAATCTCAGCCAGGTTCTTAAATCCGTTGAAAATAAAAACAGTATAACGGTCTTCCTTGAAAAGGGCGTTTCGAGCTCAAAGACTTCTAAAATTGAGAAGGAAATTAAAAATGTGCCGAATGTTCTTAAATGCGAGTATTATTCAAGCGACCAAGCTTCGGAAAAATATAAGGAAGTTTTGGGCGGGCTTTATGGAATCCTTCAAAAGGGCGGCAGGTTGTTCCCCGAGGCTTTTCACGTTACGATGCAAGATCTTTCCCTTTATAAACAAACGGTTGAAAAGCTCGAAGTGATTGAAGGCGTTGATTCCATAAGCGACAGGAGCGAAACGGCTAAAAAGCTTTCTGATTTAAGCAGGCTTGTTTCAAAAGCAGGAATTTTAACTGTTTGCTCGCTCGGGGTTATTTCTCTTTTCATAGTTATGAATACTATTAGGCTCACGATTTATGACCGCAGGCTTGAAATTGCAATAATGAAATCAGTCGGCGCGACGAACTCGTTCATTAGAGCGCCTTTTATTATTGAAGGTGTTTTAATCGGCGTTATTGCAGCGCTTATTTCTACGGGTATCCTTAATGTGGCATACAATAGTTTCGTGAGGGTTTTAGACGGAATTATTAATTTCCACGGGGTTTATTTTAAAAATATTTTTCTTAAAATTTTGGTCAGCTTTTTAGCAGCGGGATCGCTTTTAGGAATGATCGGAAGTTTAATTTCAATAAGGCGCTATTTGAAAAAGGAGGGAGCAGGTTTTGATAAATAACAAGAAGTTTAAAATTATTTTGTGTTCGTTGGCTTCGCTTGGAATTGCATTTTCAGCAACTAATTTTTATGGTGTTTCCTCACTGAACATTGAAGGCAAGAAAAAAGCCAAAACCGAGCTTCAGAAGAAGTCGGAAGAACTAAGGAAAAACCTTATGGAAGCTCAAAAAAGCATAAGCGAAGAAACGAAAAATAAAGAAGATATCGACAGTAAAATAAAAGATTTGCAAGAAAAAATTGATACATCAAATAATTACATAAACCAGCTTAGCAATCAGATACTTGAGATTGAAGGTCACATAACTGAAATTGAAAAAGAAATTGAGCAAAAAGCCGACCTTTTGAGAGATGCCTTAGTGATGATGTATAAAGCCGGCGACGCTTCGACTCTTGATATAGTTCTGGGGGCTAAAGACTTCAGTGATTTCCTTGAAAAAACGGATATTGTTAAATCAGTTAGCGATACAGTCAAAGAAATAATAGACAGGTTGAACGAAAAATCCGCTGAGCTTGAAAAAGAAAAATCAAGCATTGATGACATTAAAAAGCAACAAGAAGAAGAAAACATAACCTTGGGAAAGAACAGAGGCGAGCTTCAAACCTTGCTGAGCGAGAGCGAAGAGCTTCTTTCGCAGTATAAAAATTCAGAAGAAAAAACCAAGCAGCAAATTGGCGAGAACGAAGCTGCAATAAAAGCCGCGGACGATGAAATCAGAAGATATTACGAAGAGCAGCGCAGAAGAGAGCAAGAAGAGCTTGCAAGAAGAAATTCGAAAGGCCAGAAGCTCGGGTTTGCGCTGGGAACATCTTCGAAAGTTGTGAACCAAGGTTGTTTCATCTGGCCTGTTCCTGGGTTTAGCCGCATAAGCTCGAATTTCTATGATACCGAAGGCAGAAGGAGCATGCACGGCGCAATAGACATTGCTGGAAGCCCTGGGCGAGCAATTTACGGCGCGAATGTTGTTGCTTCAGGTTCGGGAACTGTTATAAAAGTTACTCACAGCAACGCAGGATAAGGCAACAATATAGTCGTTGACCATGGGAACGGAATGGCTACGAGGTTTTCCCACCTTAGTGCCATTGCGGTGTCTAATGGCCAGATAGTTTCCCGTGGGCAAGTCATAGGCCAAGTTGGCAGCA
>USIK01000055.1 GCA_900554775.1 uncultured Oscillospiraceae bacterium | reverse complement strand
AGCCAAACAACAAAGCTTGCCTAGAACCATAATATGCAAGTTTTGGTCATTTGTGGCTGAAAAGGGTTTTGTTATTATGATAAAAAAAGAATTTTTATGGACCAGCGAATACGGAATGCACGCTCGCCCCGCAGGAATGCTCGTTAGCAAAGCTTCTGAATTTGAATCTAATATAGTGATTTCAAGCGGCAAAGGCACGGCAAGCGCCAAAGGGCTTTTTTCTTTAATGGGGCTAGGGGTTAAAAAAGGCTCGAAATTGAGCATAACCTTCGAAGGCACCGACGAAGAAAAAGCAAGCCAAAGCATCACTGATTTTTTAAAAGACGGTTTTGCTGAAGAATTATAAAAATCGAAAGGAGAGTGAATTATGGTCATTCTAAAAGGCACAGGTGTTTCCGAAGGCATTGCTTTCGGCAGGATTTTTATAAATAAACCGAAAAATAGCAAATCTGAAAAAATAGAAATCAAAGATGCAAACGAAGAAATAAATAGGTATAAAAAAGCGAAAAAGGCAACTCTTGATTACACAAAAAGGCTTTATGATCAAGTCCTTAAAGAGCTGGGCGAAAACGAAGCGGAAATCTTCAAAGCTCATGAAATGATGATAAACGACCCGGACTTTGAAAACTCAATAATAGGCATCATCACTCAGGAAATGGCAAATGCAGAATATGCGATTTTGAAAACTTCAGAAATATTTTCAAAGATTTTCCTTGATATGCCTGACCCTTACATGAAAAGCCGCGCGATGGACGTTGCAGATATATCAAACTGCATGATAAGCGAACTTTCGGGCAAAAACAGCGGGGAAAGCTTCGGGGGGTTAAAAGGGAACGTGATCTTAGCTGCCGAAGATTTCACCCCCAGCGAAATCACCTCAGCTAACAAAGAAAAAGTTGCAGGATTCCTTTGCAGCGAAGGCTCGGCATATTCCCACAGCTCGATTCTATTAAGAGTTATGAAAATTCCGGGGATAGTTTGCGTTAAAGGCCTTGAAGAAAGCTACAGCGGCAAAGAAGCAATATTCGACGGTTCTTCGGGCGAGGTTTACATAGAGCCTGAAAGACCAGTTGTGGACTTTTTCAAAAATAAGAAACTTTTCGAAGAAAGATCCGAAAAACTGCTTGAAAAACTAAAAGGAAAAGAAGTAATAATAAGAACACTTGACATAGGCTCGGATAAAAAAGCAGATTATTTAAATCTTCCTTTTGAGCACAACCCCGCAATGGGCTACAGAGGCATAAGAATCTGCCTCGACAGGCCCGATATATTTAAAACTCAGCTAAGAGCGATTTACAGAGCTTCGGCCTACGGCAATGTTTCCATTATGTTCCCGATGATAACTTCTCTTGACGAAATCAAAGAAATTAAAAAATACATAAAAGAAGTTAAAGAGGAGCTCAAAAACGAAGGCAAAAAAATTTGCGAAAACGTTAAAATAGGCGTTATGATCGAAACGCCAGCAGCTGTGATGATAAGCGATGAACTTGCAAAAGAAGTTGACTTTTTCAGCATAGGGACTAACGATTTAACGCAGTACACTCTGGCTGTTGACAGGCAAAACGGCAAAGTAAGCAAAATGTTCGATACTCACAACAAATCCGTTTTAAGAATGATTAAAAAAGTAACTGAAAATGCCCACAAAAACGGCATAACAGTTGGAATTTGCGGGGAATCCGCAGCGGATGAGTCTTTGATTGAAACTTACCTTGCAATAGGCATAGATGAACTTTCGATGTCGGCTCCGTTTTTGCTTAAAGTGAAGAAAAAAATCCTTGAAATTAAAATTTCGAACATAAAAAACAAAGTTTTAAATAGTATATAATCAATAGCGGATAAAGATGAGAAAGGAAAATTGAAATGATGAACAATGATTTAAGCTTCATGGTTTCGCCTCAAACAGGCATGTGCGTTTCGATAGTTGAAATGCCCGATGAAGTCTTTTCGGAAAGAATTTTAGGCGATGGCATCGCGGTTATTCCTGAAAAAGATGAAGTTTTAAGCCCGATTGACGGGGAAATAGTTCAGGTTGCGCAAACAGGCCATGCTTTTTGCATAAAATCAAATGACGGTGTGGAAATCATGATTCACATAGGAGTTGACACCGTTGAGCTCAAAGGCGAGGGCTTCGAATGCTTCGTTAAGCCCGGAGACAAAGTTAAAAAAGGCGATAAACTAGCAACGGCAGACATAAAAATGATAAAAGAAAAAGGCTATCCGCTCCATACTGCAATGGTAATAACCAACGGCAAAGAGCTTGAAAGAATGGAAGGCCTTTATGGCGAAGTTGTTGCCGGAAAAGATGCAGTTATCAAATACATTAAAAAAATTTAAGAAAGTGGTGTAAAAATTGAATAAGAAAAATTCTCTTTTCAGCGTCCTGCAGCGTGTAGGGCAGTCATTCATGTTTCCAATAGCACTTCTTCCAATCGCAGGGCTTTTGCTCGGAATAGGAGCATCGTTATCAAACCCGCAAATGATAGCTTCTTACGGCCTTGAAGGCATTTTAGGCCAAGGAACCTTTTTAAATTTCGTTTTTGAAATAATGAAGAAAACCGGGGGGATAGTTTTTGCGAATCTTCCGTTAATCTTCGCAATGGGCGTTGCGCTCGGCATGGCAAAAAAAGAAAAGGCAGTTGCCGCACTTTCGGCCGCAATTTCGTTTTTAGTTATGCACGAAACAATTTCTTCGCTTTTAACGCTCACGAATAAAATTTCTTCAGGCGCAATGCACGAAGGAGCAATCGCTTCAGTTTGCGGAATACAATCGCTTGAAATGGGCGTTTTCGGCGGAATAATCGTCGGCCTTGGCGTTGCTTACCTTCATAATAAATTCTATAAAATCAAGCTCCCTGAAGTTCTTTCATTCTTCGGCGGAATCAGATTCGTTCCTATTGTTTCCTCAGTTGCTTACATCGGCGTTGGTATACTCATGTTCTTTATTTGGCCTTGGGTTCAAGAGGGTATGTTCTCTCTCGGCGCACTCGTTACCTCCTCGAAATACGCAGGAACACTCCTTTATGGAATAATCGAAAGAGCGCTCATTCCTTTCGGCCTTCACCATGTGTTTTACATGCCTTTCTGGCAAACAGCAATCGGCGGCTCAGCAATCATTGATGGCTACTACGTAACCGGCGCACAAAACATTTTCTTCGCGGAGCTTGCCAGCCCGAACGTTGCTAAATTCAGCATTGGAGCAGCAAAATTCATGGCAGGAAAATTCCCGTTCATGATTTTCGGCCTCCCGGCAGCAGCACTCGCAATTTACCACACTGCAAAACCTTCAAAAAGAAAAGTTGTTGGCGGACTTTTGCTCTCAGCTGCAGTAACATCAATGCTCACAGGAATCACAGAACCAATCGAGTTCACATTCCTTTTCGTTGCACCAATTCTTTATGGAATCCACTGCGTTTTCGCAGGAATCTCATACATGCTCATGCATCTTTTAAAAGTAACTGTTGGCATGACTTTCTCCGGCGGAATTATCGAGCTTTTCCTCTTTGGAATTTTGCAAGGAAACGCAAAAACAAACTGGGTTTACATCATTCCTGTTGGAATAGTCTATGCGCTTGTTTACTACTTCCTCTTCAAGTTTGCAATCCGCAAATTTAACCTCATGACCCCAGGAAGAGAAGAAGACGAAATGGAAACAAAACTTTACACTAAAAAAGACATGGAAAATTCCAAAAAAGAAGGAATTTCCGAGATGCTTCTCGAAGGTCTTGGCGGAATTGAAAACATCGAAAACTTAGATTGCTGCGCAACAAGGCTCAGAGTTAAAGTTTACGACAGCGAAAAAGTAAACACCGAAACCCTCAAAGCAAGCGGGGCAGCAGGAGTAATCAAAAAAGATGGCGGAGTTCAAGTTGTTTTCGGGCCGAGAGTTTCAGTTATAAAAAGCGAGCTCGAAGAATACATCGAATCCATTTCTAAATCTAATTAATTTAAGGCCGGTCGATTCCGGCCTTTTATTTTATATCATCATATGTGTATACACATGACATATTGACTTGGCGTGATTTAAGTTTATAAATTTTACTCATAAACAAAATCAATCGGAGGAATAAAAATGCAGAAATTCGAGCTTTCAGAAAAAATGCTGGAAACCGTAACCGGAGGGACAATCCAAAACATTTCAAAAACAAAAGTAGCAATAGGCGCAGTGGCAGCCATTTCAATAGCCGCAGGAATATACGAAATAATTCACCTTGCAACGAAAAACGAAAAGAAAGAACACACCATTGAAACAAAAGTTGCCCCGCCAAGAATAACTTACCCAATAGAAGAATTTTAGGCCGAAAAATTTGGCTATTTACCCAACAATTTATAATTTTAGGTTGACTTTTAAAAAAATTTATGATAAAATTTGACTACCTCTGATTTCGAAACACGGAAGAAATGTTTCAGAGGGAGGCTATATTATTCCGAAATACCGGGAGGTGCCGTAAATGAGAGTAAAAGTTACGCTCGCTTGCACAGAATGCAAACAGCGAAATTACGAAACTACAAAAAACAAAAGAAGTAATCCGGATAGAATCCAGATGAACAAACATTGCCGTTTTTGTAGGAAACACACTCTGCAAAAAGAAACGAAGTAAGTATAGACTGGAGGCAAAACAATGAGCGATACTAAGAAAAAAGCAGGTTTATGGACGAAAATCAAAAACTACTTCAGAGACTACAAAGTTGAGCTGAAAAAAATTGTTTGGCCGACTCAGAAAACAGTCTTCAAAAACACCGGAATCGTACTTGCTATGATTTTCATTATGGGCGTTTTTGTTGCAGCACTTGATGCAGGGCTCCTTGAAATTTTAGGGCTTGTAATGTCAGTATCAAGTGGAAAGTAAGTTAAACCGGAGAGGAAAGATGAAACGTGTCTGACGAGGCAAAATGGTATGTAGTTCATACCTATTCCGGCTACGAAAACAAAGTCGCATCAAACCTCAAAAAAACCGTGGAAAGCAGGGGAATAGAAAATCTTATTCAAGATATTAAAATTCCTACTGAAACCGTCGTTGAAATAAAAGATAACAAAGAAAAAGAAGTCGAAAGAAAGATTTTTCCGGGTTATGTTTTAGTCAAAATGGTTCTTAGCGATTATTCATGGTATATTGTTAGAAACATAAGAGGTTGTGCCGGTTTTGTAGGCTCTTCAACTAAGCCGATTCCTCTGACCGCTGATGAAGTTAAAAAGCTCGGCGTAGATAAACGCACTATCAAGCTTTCATACTCCGTTGGAGAGTCAGTTAGAATTACTGAAGGAGCGCTCGCCAATATGGTGGGTAAGGTTACTGAAATTGACACAGAAAACAAGGTAGCAAAAGTCGTTGTGTCAATGTTCGGAAGGGAAACTCCAGCAGAAGTTTCTCTCAGTCAGCTTGAACCTGTAATGTAAAAAAGCTGGCAAAATCAAAATCAATTTTTTAAAAATGAGAATTATTCTCAGCGTGGGAGAGGCAAAAATTTTATAATTGCTTCGCAGTTTACCACAAAACTTGGAGGTGCAGACATTGGCTCAAAAAGTCAAATCAATCGTAAAGTTACAAATCCCAGCCGGTAAAG
>USIK01000054.1 GCA_900554775.1 uncultured Oscillospiraceae bacterium | reverse complement strand
CCTCATCACTTTCGTATTAAAATACTTTTTTATCAGCATCATAGGTGTAAACCACGCCATCTTTACCTGTAAAGGTTATATTAATAATATTTTAATCATATGTCGCTCCATAATTATCTTTATATTTATTACTAAGCATCCCCATATAAGTGTAAATTACCCCGTTTTTACCTGTAAAAGCACCATCCTTGTAAGCAGCTTCTACTTCCTTTTTTATTTTATTTCCCTTGCCATCAACACTGAAAAGCTTTAAAGTAACTTCTTGATATTTTTCATTAACAATATTATTTCCTTTATCCACATCGTAATTAAGGGTTATTTCTTTTTCCTTTTCATTTTCCTTTATCGTTGCTTTATGCGTCGCAGAAAAGCTCATCTTTCCCAAATTATCTTCAAATGTATCTGTCGGTTTAACATAAAATGTGAGCTTTTCACTGTTCTGAGGAACTTTGAAAAAGTCTTTTATATTTTTTTTATAATTTTCATCAGCTTTTTCATAAACACCAAATATCTCATTGGCACCAACCCATCCATAATCCGATGCAATCGAGTCAAGTGTAACTTTATTTGCAGCTACTATTGTGCTATTTGTAAAAGTTACAGTCACTTTTGCATAGTAGCAACTGTCATTCCAATTATTATTTTTTAATTTAAAATATGTTTGGTTATTTGAGCTGCCTTTGTCTATTGTAAAGCCAGGAGTTATATTATCAAGTTTATCACCACTATTGTTATAATAGTTACCACTGATAGTCAACCTAAAAGCATTTTCATCACCCATATGATGATCATCAAAAGATAAGCGAAACTCTGTAGAATTGTTTTTGTTAACAGTTATAGAACTATCACTGTTTGCCAAAATTTGCTGGCCCTTTTCATTTTTAATAATTACTCCTTCTGGGGCGCTACCAGTAATTTTGATATAATCTTGAGCTACTTCAGGGTCAGCCGCTAAAGTATTAAAAGTGAAAAAACCGCCCACGCAAGCCAAAATCAGCAAAAAGGCCAGCGAACCAAAAAGATAAAAAGAGGATTTTTTCTTGAAAATTTTGTTATTCATAAAAACCACCATTCTCTATAAATATTTTGAATATTAAATATTTTGTGCCTAGATATTATTTTGTGAAGATTATATCATTTAAACCAATTTTTTTCAACATATTTATTGAATAAAAATAACAAAATTTACTTTACTAAAACAAAATTCACGCTTAAAAAAATTCTCGCCTGCCTGTAACAGCAAGCGAGAACGCTAAATTTATTTTGTTTATTTTACTAAACGAGATTTAAATAAAATTCCGTCTAAGTGGTCTATTTCGTGGCAAAACGCCCTTGCGCTCAGAGCCTTGCCGGCATACCTGACTTCTTCGCCTTTGCGGTTTTGCGCCTTAACTTTAACAAACATCGGCCGCAAAGTTATTCCCGTGTATTTCTGCACAGAAAGGCAGCCTTCTTCCTTTCTTTGTTCGCCGTCAGTGTAAATAATTTCTGGGTTAACAAGCTCGATAGGCCTGTCTATTTTTATAACAACAACTCTTCTCAAAATTCCAACTTGAGGAGCTGCAAGGCCGACGCCCTGGGCTTTTTCCATTGTTTCAAACATATCGTCGATGAGCAAACCGAGCTTTTCGTCAAATTTTTCAACTGGTCTACATTTTTTATAAAGGAGCTCATTGCCCTCGAGCAAAATATTTCTTATTGCCAAATTTAATTCACCTCAACTTTCATCCTCACACAGGAGGGGAACCTCCGTGCTTTTTGTACCAACATTCCGGCATAAGCGGGTTTTTAGCCTCTGCTGCAAGGCTGGTATCAACCGCCTCATCCTCCCCATTTCTAACTCTTCTTGCAACCACAACGGTTCTGAAATCCTGGAATTCATAAGAACAGGTCGAAAGAGTGATTAACTTGTCGTTTTCGTTAACGTCCACAGGGATGTCAAGAAGCGAGCGCTTTCTAATCTGCGAAACGTAATCAAGGAAACTGTTATTATCAGCAAAATCAGAAACCACATAATAGAAAATTTTGCCCTGCGAAGCTAAAGTGTTGGTTTTGAAAACAGAAAATATCTTCCATTTCGCGTTCCTATCTTTAATTGTTTCAAAGCTAATCAAAGGATTCTGTTTATAAAAATCAAGAGATGAAAATTTCATTAAATCCGCAAACATTTGACCGTCAGCCATATGATGACCGTAAATCACGCAGTTTTTCGGATTTTCGCTCAACTGGCAAATAGGATCTAAAAAAATACTTCCGTATTTCGATTTCTCACGCTTGTAATTATGATCAAGATAAAAATGTGTTTCGTTTTTATTTCCTTGCAAAACAGGGTAATCTATTCTGGTGCCGGGGACTGTAATCCAACCGCAAATTTCAGAATTAATCTTCGAAAGCTCCGAAAATTTGCTGTCTTCCTCGGCTTTTTCACTGTCGTTATTATTTTCGCTATCTTGTTGATGATGATATAATTCCTGAATTTCACTTGCTGCTTTTTGAGAAACATAGCTGTCAATCACCAAAATTTTCACTAAAATCCCGATTGACATAACCAAAACCAGCGATGAAACGACTTTAAGAGTTTTCCTTAAAATTTTAACCACACTCTTTAATTTTAATCTTCAAATTCAGTAAAATCATCATCTTCATCGGTTTCTTCAACTATTGGCACGCCTTCTTCTTTAAGGTTTTCGCCGCATTTAGCGCAAAAGAGCGAGCCTGCTTCATTTTGATTACCGCAAGATTTGCAAAGAATTTTATTTTTCATGAAAGCAATTTGAGATTTAAGGCTTTCAATTTTAGCGTAGAGTTCTTTAATGGTTTGAACTTGAGTGGCGACCTCGGCGCTGTCTTTAATATCGTCGCCGAAATTTTCATAAACCATTTTTCCCAAAACTTCGAGCTCATGTTTAACTTGGGTTTTTGCGTCCATAACCTTCAAATTGAGCTTGGAAACCGAAGCAAACTGGCCGGCTTTTTCACCTATTACGTCGACCGCTCCCTTTGCTTTTGAAATTAAATCTTCTAATGTTTTCATTGTCAGCATCTCCTTTTTAACTTTTTCATATATTATAGCTAAAAAAATCTATTTTTGCAATATCCGTCTAAAAATTATTTTTAATAATTGCTTCTCTTTCATCGCTGAGTTTCGTCGCTTCGCTGTGGCCGGGGTAAACGTTGAAATCTCCCTCGAGATTCGCAAGTTTTAATAAAGAATTTTCAAGCTCCGCTTCACTGCCCGTCGGGAAACTCGTCGCGCCGTAAGCCCCTTTGAAAAGAGTGTCGCCTGAAAAAATATTATTCTCAAAAATGTAGCAAACTCCGCCTTTCGTGTGCCCAGGGGTATCCAAAACCTTTATAGCCCCTCCTGCGAAAGGAATTTCGTCGCCCTCGCTGCAAAGAATATCAGCCTCAAAGCTTTTTAATTTATGAGCTTTCATGAACCTTGAAGAAAGGTTAAGCGAGCCGTCATTTATGAAATCTTCTTCGGCTTTTGAAATAACTACTTTCGCGCCAGTGAGCTCTTTATACTCCGCCACGTTTGAAATGTGGTCAAAATGACCGTGAGTGAGCAAAATGTAATCTATTTTATAAGAAAAAACATCGAAGTTTTTAATCTTCCCGCCTGGGTCAACGAGGAAAAAGCGATTTTCTTCGTCATTCGAAACTAGATAACAATTGGTTTTAAATCTGCCCACTTTAAAAATTTTAATTTTTGCCATTTTAAACCCTCTTAACTTCAATTACTTTTTCAACTCTTGCAAGGTTATCGGTCACGAACTTAAGCTGCTCAGGATTTTTAACGCTAACGGTAACAAAAGCAACTATCTCATTATCTTCAGTTATTTTTGAATTAAATGAAATCAGCTTCACGTTCATTCCTGAAATTTTCTTAGTTAAATTCGCCAAAAAGTCTTCATAATAATTTGCGGTCACCTTTATGCAAACGTCAAATAGACTGTTAACATTTTTGCACCATGAAGTTTTAATGAGCCGTTTTTTAGATTCTTCATCAGTGAAGTTAACGTTTTTGCAGCTTTTTTTGTGCACCGAAACGCCAAAACCTTTGGTAATAAACCCGATGATATCATCGCCCGGGAGCGGCCCACAGCACTTTGCGAACCTAACATAGCAATGCTTCATTCCGTCAACCATAACATCGCCGCTTTTGCTCGGCTTACTCGGCTTTTCTTCATGAACTTCAACTTCGCCGGTTTTTGAAAGTTTGTTTCTTTCTTTTTCAGTTTCAGTCATGCTGTCGAACTCTTTTTTGAGCCTCGGCATAACCTTCCAAAGCTGGATTCCGCCGTAGCCAACCGCCGCAAAGAAATCTTCAAGCGTGCTGAATTGGTTTTTACGCAAAGTTGGTTTTAAAAATTCGCAAATCTTTTCGCTTGGTAGCGTTATGCCGTTTTTAGAAAGCTCAAGCTCGAATTTTTCTTTGCCCTGCCTGACGTTTTCTTCTCTGCACTGAACCTTAAACCAGTGCTTGATTTTGCTTCGGGCCTCGCTGGTTTTAACAATGCTGATCCAGTCTCTGCTCGGGCCTTTTTTCGGGTCTTTCGTTGTAATGACTTCGGCTATTTCGCCTGTTTTCAGCGTGTAAGTCAGCGGGACCATTTTATGGTCAACTTTCGCCGCAACGAGTTTGTTGCCAAGGTCAGTGTGAATAGCATAAGCAAAGTCTATCACGGTTGATTTTGCAGGGAGCGTCACGACGCCGCCTTTTGGAGTTAAAATGAAAATTTCTTTTGGCACTAAATCAGATTTAATGCTCGTGGTTATGTCTGTTACGTCGTCAATGTTTTTGTAATTTTCAAGAAGCTTTCTAATCCACGAAAGCGATTCGCCGAACGCCCCGCTGCTTCCTAGCCTGTCAAGCTTATATTTCCAGTGCGCCGCAATACCGTATTCCGCCATTCTGTGCATCTGCCAGGTTCTTATTTGCACCTCGAAAGGCGTGCCATCTTTGCTTATGACAACAGTGTGAAGCGACTGATACATGTTGGCTTTCGGCGTTGAAATATAATCCTTGAAGCGCCTTGGTATCGGCTGGAACATATCATGAATAAGCCCAAAAACATTGTAGCACTCACCTATGGTGTTAACTATAACCCTCACGGCATAAATATCATAAATTTCATCGAGGTTTTTGCCTTTTATGAACATTTTCTTGTAAATTTCGTTAGCGCTTTTAACTCTTCCTTCAATGTAAACGTCAGGAACGATTTTTTGGACTTTATCCATTATTTTTTTCTTGATTGACTCAATGAAGTTTTCTCTGTCAGCCTTGCAAAGAGCCAGCGAGCTTTCAACCTCCGCAAAAGCAATCGGGTCAAGGCACCTCAAAGAAATATCTTCAATTTCGTCTTTAATGGTTCTTATTCCCAGCCTGTGAGCTATCGGAGCGTAAACCTCCATATTTTGAAGGGATTTATCGCGCTGCTTTTGAACTGGCATACAACGGATAGTTCTCATGTTTTGCAGTCTGTCAGCAAGCTTTATCATTATTACCCTTATGTCTTTCGACATTGCAAGAAGCATTTTCCTCAAATTTTCAGCCTGCTGCTCTTCAGGC
>USIK01000053.1 GCA_900554775.1 uncultured Oscillospiraceae bacterium | reverse complement strand
TCGCTGATGGGAAAGGCAAAACTTTCTTTGCCCGGAGGTTGCGAGCTTGGCCCAAGGCCGATTGATTTGCACCTTGACGGACTGAGGCAAATGGGCTTAACGGTGAATGAAAGCCACGGTGTGCTGGAATGCGAAACTAATCTGGGCCTTAGAGGGTGCAATATTGTGCTTTCTTTCCCGAGTGTTGGCGCTACTGAGAATTTAATTCTTGCGGCGGTTTGCGCAAAAGGCACGACTGTCATCACAAATGCAGCGAAAGAGCCTGAAATAATGGATCTTATAAACTTTTTGAATAAATGCGGCGCGAAAATAAAATGTTCTGAGGGCAGCGTGATAACCATTGAAGGCGTTAGCAAACTTCACGGAGCAGAGCACAGCATAATGCCTGACAGAATAGTTGCAATAACCTATATGGCTGCTTGCGGGGTTACTGCGGGGAGCTTGGTGCTTAGCGGCATTTCGGAAGAATGCATAAGCTGCGCAGTGCCTATTTTTGAAGAAGCCGGCTGTATTCTTAGATTTTCAAGCGACAAAAACAGCCTTAAAATAGACGCTCCTGCGAGGCCTTACTTCAACAGGTTGATAAGAACCATGCCTTACCCTGGTTTCCCGACGGATGCTCAAGCGCCTGTTATGGCGATGACGACCATTGCAGACGGAAGAAGCATGTTCGTTGAGAATATTTTCTCAGATAGATACAAACACGTTGGTGAACTTTTGCGGCTCGGGGCGGACATTAAGGTTGAAGATAAAGTTGCTATTGTTGACGGCGTTAAAAGGCTTTCAGGCGCTAAGGTTAAAGCCATGGACTTAAGAGGTGCGGCTAGCCTGGTCGTTGCAGGTTTGTGCGCCGAAGGAACAACCGTTATAACAAACCTTAAACATCTTGACAGAGGGTATGAAAACATTGAAGAAAACTTAACTAAGATTGGAGCGAGCATAAGAAGAGAGTAAGATGAAAAAAAGACGATTAAACAAGGCAAGAATGCGAAGAAAAAAATTAATAGGCAGAGGAATTATAATTATTGTTCCCGTTATGGTGGTTTCCCTAGCGGTTTTTGGGGTTTCAAAGCTGCTTGGAGCTATTTTCGCAGTCAGTGATATATATGCAACCGGGAGCGTTTATTATGATAAAGAAGAAATTGCCGAGGCTTCCGGAATAAAAAAAGGCGATAATTTAATTTTTTTGAACACTGAATCAGCGGAAAAGAAAATTTGCCGTGAGCTTCCTTATGTTGAATCGGCAAAGGTTATAAAATCAATGCCAAATAGCGTTAAAATCGAAACTCAGATCGCAAAGCCGAGGGCTTCTCTTGTGAGTAACGACGAATATTTTTTGATAAATAAAGATTTTAAGATTCTTGAAAAGAAATCAGAGCAAACCCCGGAAATAATTGATGTTGCGGGCGCTAAATTTTCAGTTTCTGAAGAAAATGAAATAATTTTTGAAGATAAAGACGATAAGAAAATAATAGAGGAAGCTCTTAACTCCTTTGAAATTAACAGCCTTTATGGCCTAAAGCAGCTTGATATTTCCGATAAAAATAACATTACAGCAAATTACGCCGGAAGAGTTACCATAAATTTCGGAGGAAAAAGAGATTTTGATTACAAGGCGTTGACAGCCCATGAGCTTCTAACTAAAAAAATACGTGAAGAAGAAAACGGCACGCTTGACCTTAGCAAACTGGGCGAAAACAACCGTTCTTACTTTACCTTGGAATCAAAAAAATAAAATAAAAGTGAGGTTTTTAATATTTTTAATTTTAGTGAAAAAACGCAGGAAACAGCTTCTTTAGCAATGCAAAAATGCAAAGAAAAATTCAGCGAAATTGAAAAAATAAAAGAAATAAATTCCCAAAAAGTCTTGAAAGCGTTTATTGAAAGCAAAATTAGCGAAAGCCATTTTATGCCAACCAGCGGCTATGGTTACAGTGACCGCGGAAGAGAAAAATTAAGCGAACTTTTTTCGAAGATTTTTAAAACCGAAGATGCTCTGGTTGGTGCGGGCTTCGTTAGTGGCACGCATGCGCTTAGCACGGCTCTTTTTGGCGTTTTAAGGCCCGGGGATAAAATCCTTAGCGTTACGGGCAACCCTTATGACACAATGAAAGACGTTATCGAGGGCAAAAATTTCGGTTCCCTTGCTGAGTTTGGCTTTACTTTTGATTACTTAGATCTTGACTGCGAAAATTATTATGAAAAGCTAAAAGAAAAGCTCGAAAGCGGCTTTAAAGCTATTTACATTCAGCGCTCGAGGGGTTACAGCCTGAGGGATTCTCTTTTATGTGAAGAAATTGGCAAGATAATTTCTTTTGCTAAGAATGTTGACCCTAACATTATGGCAATCGTTGACAATTGCTACGGTGAGTTTGTTCAAACTCGTGAGCCGAGTGAATTCGGCGCGGACCTTATTATAGGCTCACTCATAAAAAACCCCGGGGGAGGAATTGCCAACTGCGGAGGCTACATCGCCGGCAGGCATGACCTTGTAGAGCTTTGCGGCTACAGGCTGACTGCTCCTGGAATAGGCCGTGAAATCGGGGCTAACCCTTACGGCCTTAAGGATATTTTCATGGGCGTTTATAATGCTCCCACGGTTGTGGGCGAAGCTTTAAAGACCGCGGTTTTTGCTTCCGCTGCTTTTGAAATCATGGGGTTTGAAGTCTTCCCGAAATGCACTGATCCTCGCGCCGATATTGTGCAATCTGTGGTTCTTGGAAACGAAAAAAATCTGGTTTCGTTTTGCAGAGGCATCCAGCAGGGTTCGCCGGTTGATTCTTTCGTTTGCCCAGAACCTTGGGATATGCCGGGCTATGAAAATCAGGTTGTTATGGCTGCGGGGAACTTCATTTCCGGTTCATCAATCGAGCTTTCGGCTGACGGCCCGATTCGCGAGCCGTTTGCAGTTTGGCTTCAGGGTGGAACTATTTTTGCTTGCGCTAAAATTGGCATAATGAACGCAATTGAAGAAATTTTTAATAAATAAGTGCTATTTTGAAAGGTTTGATTCATAAATATTTTTAAGTCTCTTAATTCTTTGGAGGTTGATAATTTTGAACACAGGCTCAAGAGAAGAAACGAAAAAATGCCCGAAGTTACCGCATAATTTAACGCTCGAAGGCAGGAAGCAGCTTGTTATAAGCGGGGTTACGGCAGTAGATAGTTTCGACGACAAAACAATTCAGGCAATGACTAGCATGGGCGAGCTTACCATAAAAGGCGAGAACCTTAACATTAAAAAGCTTTGCCTTGAAGATCTCGGGGACTTAGAAATCGAAGGAAAAATTTCATCTCTTTCTTACAGCGAAAAAGGGCAAGGCCCAGAAGGATTTTTTTCAAAATTATTTAAGTAAGGTTGATGTTTTTTGCAAGAATCTCTCACTTCACAAATTCTCATTTTTGTTTATTCTTTGGCTCTTGGAATGTTCCTAGGCTTTGCATATGATATTTTCAGAATCATTCGCATGGTTATAAATTCAAGGAACATAGCGATTTTTATTCAAGATGTTTTGTATTTTATTTTAAGCGGCGGCGTGACTTTCCTTTTCGTGCTGAGTGTTAACAGCGGCAACTCGCGGTTTTATATTCTGGCGGGCGAGGGCATTGGCTGGATAGCCTACCACATAACGCTTGGCGAGGTTATTTACAAATGTTCGAATAAAACGGTTAATTTCGTAAAATCTAAAATAGCGGCTTTGAAAAACAAACTTCTGAAGAAATTCTCTAAGAGTAATGATGATACTAAATAATTTTATCTGATGAAAATACATTAATTAATAAGTTTTGCACAAAAATAAAAAAAGACTTGAATTTTTACATTTTTAACTGCATAATTAAAGTAATAGCTTTAAAAGGTCGGTGTTAATTACAGATTTGCTTGTAGGGAAGTTAGAATATGAAGTTTAAACTCAGAACCAAGTAAAATTTGCTTTTTAAGGTTGGTTTGGTGTTGTTTGTTTTATACATAATTTTTTTGCTTGTGAGCCTTTTTATGAAATTGCAAGGTAAAAAAGCGGAAGTGAGTGAAATAGACGGGCAAATCGCGGTCGAAAAAAGCAGAAATGAGGAGATTTCAGGTAAATTAGCTGAAGAAAGCTCCGGTGAAAATTCAGAGTCTCAAAATGAAGTGCCGCAGGGCAATGTGAGAGTTTATGAGAATGTTGTAAGATAATATTTTAAGGAGGAAATAGTTTTTTATGCAACTCGAAGTGGGAGCTATAGCGAGTGGGAAGGTTTCGCGAATTACTAAGTTTGGAGCGTTTGTTGAGCTTGAAAACGGCAAAACGGGCCTTGTGCACATTTCAGAAATATCAAATGGGTTTGTCAAGCAAGTTGAAGACCATTTGAAAGAAGGCCAGGAAGTCAAGGTTAAAATCGTTGGTATAGGCGAAAATGGCAAGATTGAACTTTCGATCAAACGCCTTTCAGAGGAAGGCGAAAGAAGGCAAGCTCAGCGCGAAGAAATGAGGAAGAAAGCCTCTGAAACTAAGTTTGAAGATATGATGAATAAGTTCAAAAGATTAAGCGACGATAAGCTCTTAGATTTCAAAAAGAAGTCAGAGCCGAGAAAGGGCCGCGTTAATCATAAAAATGGAATATAGTACTAAAATTATTTAAAATAAGCTCTTATCAAGGGCATCATGTATAAATGCATGGTGCTCTGATTATTTTTGTTGTAAATAAGTTGCAAAGAGTGTAAAATTAAAGGGTATATATAAATTTTACGGAGGCATGAAATGAAAATTAAATTTACTAAGATGCATGGTTGCGGAAATGATTATGTCTACATAGATTGCATGGAGAAATTGCTTGAAAACCCGGCAAGACTCAGCACGATTCTTTCTGACAGAAGAAAGAGCATCGGCGGCGACGGAATCATTTTGATTGAGCCTTCAGACTGTGCAGAAGCTAAAATGAGAATTTTTAATAAAGATGGCAGCGAAGGAAAAATGTGCGGGAATGGTATCAGATGCGTTGCTAAGTATCTTTTTGATAAAGGCCTTTGCAAAGACCCAAAAAGCATAAAAATCGAGACTTTGAGTGGCGTTAAAACGCTTGAAATAACCGAAAATAGCGGCAATGAAGCAAATGTTAAGGTTAACATGGGCAAACCGAGCTTCAAGCCTTCTGAGATTCCTGTTGTTGCAAATAAAGAAAAGCTCGTGAGCGAGCCTATAACCATTGACGGGAATAAATATGAAATAACTTGCGTTTCAGTCGGTAATCCTCACTGCGTTATATTCCTTGATGAGGTTTATTCCGCGAACGTTAGAGAAATCGGCTCGCAGCTTTCAGCGAATACTATGTTCCCTGAAGGGGTTAACGTTGAGTTTGCAAGCGTTGTGGATAAAAACAACATCACGATGAGAGTTTGGGAACGCGGCAGCGGCGAAACACTTGCCTGCGGCAGCGGCGCATGCGCTACGGTTATTGCAGCGGTTGAAAACGGTTTTTGCGAAAAAGGAACCGACGTCACCGTTCATTTAAGAGGCGGAAAGCTCAAAGTAAATTACGGCGAAGAAGTATTTTTAATAGGAAATGCAACGAAAGTTTTTGAGGGGGAAATTGAAATATGATAAAAAAATATATATTTGTA
>USIK01000052.1 GCA_900554775.1 uncultured Oscillospiraceae bacterium | reverse complement strand
AGTCGTTGACTATATAAAATTTTGTATGTTAAAATACTTTATGAAAATTATAACAAGAAAGTAATGATAGTATGAAAAAATTTTTCAAAAAGTTTTCGATAGCTTTAATTTCAGCATTTTCAGTTTTGGCGTTGTCGCAGGTGGCATTTGGCGTGCCGCTAGAATACAGTGATCTTGAAGCTAAACCCGAGGACGAAATTTGCACCGAAGAAGACGTTATAGAAATTGCGCAAGAGTTTGCTCGAACGGGAACAGCACATTTCATGTGGGAAAAATGGTTAAAGAATAATGGGTTTAACCAGTTTATGTTTTATGATCATAACGATTGTAGTAAAATAAAGACTTATATATCTCTTTGGGGTGAAAGCTGCCCTATTGATGGCTTTGCGGGGAAAGATGATAACAATAAAAACCCAAGGATAAAAACTTTGATTTATACTTCAAATTCTTTTGATGCTCAGAGGTACCACAGGATTTTGGCTTTAAACAACATAGTCGTGGACGGTAAATTAACCCCAAATTGGAGTTCTAGAATAATTTCTAACTTTAAAGAAGGCCAACTTCATGATTTGCAAATTAGGTTTGAAAGTAATACAGGGATCAAAAAAATAATATTTTGTTTTGACCCGTCAGTTTTTATGCACAGGTTTTTGTACAGCGGCTGCCCTACTTCTGCTCAGGAGGCGGTTGATGAGTTTAATGAACTTTTGAAAGGCTGCGGTATTGAAGGCGAGTTTGCTATTAATTTTAAAACTTACTGCGACATAAACAAGATTGTTTCGGATGACTATGGTGATTCGGACAATATTGAGTATGATAGTAAAAAATATAGCAGCATAGAAAAATTAATGGAGAACTATAATTTCAGAGTTTTAAGGTCTAAAGGCAACATAGGAATGATGTATTTTTGCGGCAATGATTCCCTGGTTAACATTGGGCTTCAGGGCCCTGTTTACGAAATAGGAAACTATGCCTTTAGCTGCTGCAAGTCTTTAAAGAATATGGTTCTCCCGAAATTCGTTATGAAAATAGGCGAAGGAGCCTTCCAATATTGCGAATCTTTGCAAAGTATTAATATCCCGGATTACGTGACAGAAATAGGCAAAAATGCGTTAAATGGTTGCAAAAATTTGAAATATATTGAGCTTAAAGGCAAAATATACATCAATGCTGAAGACTTTATGAGAGCTTTTAATACCAAAGTTCTTAAAGTGGATGGAAACATAGGTTTCAGGCAGTTTTTAAACAGAAAAGATTTAAAAAATATCGACGTTAAAGGCCCTGTTCATAAAATAGGTAATAATGCTTTTGAGCGGTGCGTAAATTTAGAAAGCATACAAATCCCTGATTGCGTTGAAGAAGTAGGGGATGGGGTATTTATTGGTTGCCATAATCTGAAGATTATTAACTATAAAGGCAAGATTTACCACAGCGCAGAAGAATTCAAAAAAGCAGTTAACACTAAAATCCTGGAAGCAGAAGAAAACATAAATGAGGAGCAATTTGCCGGAAGAATAGATTTAAAAAATATTGAAATTTCTGGCCCCGTTGACGTTATAGGCAGTAGAGCATTTAAAAATTGCAGCAGTTTGAAAAATGTTGTTATTTCGAAGGGCGTTAGGTCCATAGGCATGGAAGCTTTCATGGGCTGCACATCTTTGAGGAGCATTAACATCCCAAATTCGGTAGATCAAATAGGCATTGGTGCTTTTGGATTTTGTGAAAATTTAGATCATATTGAATATCACGGCAAAGTTTTTGGTAGCGTGAGGGAATTTTTAGATGAATTTATGGGCAAAAATAAAGTACTAGAAATAGAAGGGACTATAAGCTTTAGGCAATTTCACAGAAGGCAGGATTTAAAATTAGTTGAAGTTCGCGGCAATGTTTTCATAATTGGCGACTTGGCTTTTGAGGAATGTCTATTTTTAGAAGAAATTGACCTTCCAAAAGGTGTGAGGATAATAAAGGAAAAAGCCTTTAAAAACTGCATTTCTTTGAAAAGAATTAATATTCCAAGTTCTGTTAAAAATGTGAAATCTAGTGCTTTTGTAGGGTGCTCAAGTTTGAATCAAATTGAATACAAAGGGAACATTTATAACAGCGTAGAGAAATTTTTTAAAGCATTTAATGATAATAAATCTGTTGATAAAACTGAAGGGCAAGGGGAATAATGAAAATTAATTTTAAAAGGTCAATGGCAATTTTAGCTTTGGCGCTTGCAGTTTTAGCGCCGGTTTCGCCGGCATTTTGCATCGGAGAGAGAAGCAAACTCGGGAGCTACCACGCTTTGATAGTAGGCAAATATTTTGAAAATAAAAAGGATTTAGAATCTTTAATAATGGCGGGCAAAAAGTTCGAAGAGCTTGGCGCAACTTATAAATTTAACCCAACTCCATATGACCCGGTGCTTTACCCGAATATTCAAACTTACGTGGCTTACCCTGGAGAAAAAACAAGCCTTAACAGTTTCACTAATGAAATAAAAACTTTGGTTTACTCTGCGGGTTCTTTTGACTTAGCTAGATATTCAGAAATTTTGAAAGAAAATGGCGTTAATGATCATCAATGGGGAAAAACGCAAACCGTTGATGAGAATACGCATAAATGCAGCCTAGCATTTGAAAAAGGGGATAAAAAAATAATATTTTATTTCGACCTTTTTAAAAGCACTATTTTAGACGAAACAATGAGGGAAACAAATTTCCAGATAGATAGATTGCTTTTCAATTACAATGTTTTTATGAAAACATGCGGAGTAGAATATTTTGTAAATACATCCACTTTTAAAAGCAATTTTAAAAAAATTGATATTCCGAAAACAGTCACGAAACTCCAATTTGGCTGCTTTAGAGGTTGCAGGAATTTGAAAAATGTGAATATTCCAGATACTGTCGCCACTATAGGCCCTGCTGCTTTTTCGCTTTGCCGTGAGGTAGAAGAAATTAACATTCCTGGTTCTGTAAAGGCTATTGGCGACTTCGCTTTTAACAGCTGTTTATCTCTTAAAAACATTACTATCCCTGACTCTGTGGTGGAAATAGGAAGCGGTGCGTTTTTAAATTGCACATCTTTAAGGAGCATAAAAATTCCGAATTCCGTTGAAAGAATAGGCTATAATATTTTTGATGGAGACACTTTAAACCATATTGAATACAAAAATCATGTTTATAGTAGTGTAGATGAATTTTGGGAAGGTTTAAGAAGCCAAAATGCGAATAATTAAATGAAATTTTGCCGCTGAGGAATCAGCGGTTTTTAATATTTTTATTTTTTTAAAAAAATCTGATTTTACACATGATTTTTTGGTATAATTAAACCTGATAAAAGAAAATGGAGGACAATAGATGTTAACAAAAGAAAGAATGTTTGAAACTACGTTAGCAGGAAGAAAGCTTTCGGTGCAAACGGGCAAGTTTGCTCAGCTTTGCAACGGCTCGTGCATGATAAGATACGGAGACACCGTGGTTCACGTTGCTGCCACTGCTTCGAAAGCTCCGCGCGAAGGAATTGACTTTTTCCCGCTTTCTGTTGATTTTGAAGAATGACTTTATTCAGTAGGCAAGATTCCGGGCTCAATTTCGAAAAGAGAGGGAAGACCTTCGGACAAGGCAATTCTTGCTTCAAGAGTTATAGATAGGCCCATAAGGCCGCTCTTCCCAAAAGACATGAGGAACGACGTTTCGGTGGTTTGCACCGTTATGGCAGTTGACGAAGACTGCTCGCCGGAAATAACCGCTATGATAGGAACTTCGGTGGCTCTTTCAATCTCTGATATCCCGTGGAATGGTCCGATTTGTGGATCTTTCGTTGGCCTTGTTGGCGATGAAATTGTTATAAACCCAACCGAAGCTCAGCGCAAAGAATCCAAGCTTTCTTTGACTGTTGCATCGACTGAAAGAGTTGTTGCGATGATTGAAGCCGGCGCTGATGAAGTCCCAGAAGACAAAATGTATGAGGCTATTTTGAAAGCTCATGAAGTGAACAAAGAAATTATTTCTTTCATCAAAAAAATCACTGAAGAAATTGGCAAAGAAAAATTTTCTTACCAAAGCGCTGACCCTTCAGCTGAGATGCTTGAAAATGTTAGAAATTACGTTAAAGATGAAGTTGAAAAAGCTATTTACACTAACGACAAGCAAGAAAGAGAAAGAAATTTAGCCCCTATTTACACCAAAGTGCATGAAAAATTTGATGAGATTTATGAAGGAAACGAAAAGAAATTAGACGAATGCGTTTATAAAGTTCAAAAAGAAATTGTTAGGAACTGGATTTTTGATGAGCACAAAAGAGTTGACGGAAGAAAACTCGATGAAATTCGCCCTCTTAGCGCAGAGGTAGGCGTTTTGCCGAGAGTTCACGGAAGCGGAGTTTTCAACAGAGGTCAAACTCAAGTTATGACGATTTTAACTCTTGGGCCTATCAGCGATCAGCAAATGCTTGATGGAATTGACAATGAGGAATTTAAACGCTATATGCACCACTAAAATATCCCGGCCTATTCTGTTGGCGAAGCAAGGCCAAGCCGTGGCCCAGGAAGGCGTGAAATTGGTCATGGTGCATTGGCTGAAAGAGCTCTTTTGCCGGTCATTCCTTCCGCTGAGGAATTCCCTTATGCTTTAAGGCTTGTTTCTGAGGTTCTTTCTTCGAACGGCTCGACTTCTCAGGCTTCTGTTTGCGGCTCAACGCTTGCGCTAATGGATGGCGGCGTTCCGATTAAAGCGCCTGTTGCGGGAATTTCATGCGGGCTTGTAACTAAAGGTGATGAGTTCGTAACGATGGTTGACATTCAAGGCCTTGAAGATTTTTATGGCGATATGGACTTTAAAGTTGCTGGAACTCACAAGGGCATTACTGCGATTCAAATGGACCTTAAAATTGAGGGCCTTACGAAAGAAATCATAAAAGAAGCGCTTGAAAAAACCAAAAAAGCAAGAGATTACATTTTGGATGAAATTATTCTCAAAGCAATTCCTGCACCAAGGAAAAATGTTTCGGAATATGCCCCGAAGATCCTTTCAACTAAAGTTGAGGTTGATAAAATCCGCGAAGTTATTGGTTCCGGCGGAAAAGTTGTTCAGAAAATTTGCGCTGATTTTAACGTTAAAGTCGACATTGAAGAAGACGGAAAAATTTATGTTTCAGGCACTGACGTTGAAAATTGCGAAAGAGCTATTGCGACTATCAAAAATATCGTTACTGAACCTGAAATCGGAGCGGTTTACACTGGAAAAGTCGTTAAACTTATGAATTTTGGTGCATTTATTGAGTTTGCTCCTGGTAAAGAAGGCATGTGCCATATATCTCAAATTTCGGATAAAAGAGTTGAGCACATTGAGGATGCTCTTTCGGTTGGGCAAGAAGTTAAGGTGAGAATAACCGAAATTGACCCTAAAGGCAGATTTAATCTTTCGATGAAAAACGTTTAATTTTAAGTCTGCTGATTTTCCTTGAGCTTGCAAAGCAGCAAAGGCCTTGCTTTGAGCACACAGAAATTTAATGGCGGTGAATTTTTAAATGAAAAAAAATATTGATATTATCGCGGTCGTTTCTGCACTTGCTTTGGTTGTTTTAACTTGTTTTGCTCTTGATTTAAGGTTTAAACATTTTAATCAC
>USIK01000051.1 GCA_900554775.1 uncultured Oscillospiraceae bacterium | reverse complement strand
TGACTGCTTTATAATTCAGTCGACGAGCTACCCGGTGAATGAAAACCTGATGGAACTTTTAATCATGATTGACGCTATGAAAAGGGCTTCTGCTGCGAGAATCACGGTTGTTATGCCGTATTTTGGTTATGCTCGCCAAGACAGAAAAGCAAGGCCCAGAAGCCCAATTTCTGCGAAGCTTGTGGCAGATTTAATCACAACTGCCGGCGCAGACAGAATTTTAACCATGGAGCTTCATGCGCTGCAAATTCAAGGGTTTTTCAATATCCCTGTTGACCATATAATATCTGCTCCTCTTTTTACTTCTCACATTAAAGCTCAGCCTGAATTTGACCCCGAAAAATTCACTGTTTTAGCTCCTGACTTCGGCTCGGTTTCAAGGGCTCGCCAGTTTGCAACTAGGCTTGGATGCCCTGTGGCTATAATTGACAAAAGAAGGCCAAAGCCAAACGTAAGCGAAGTTATGAACATCATCGGTGATGTTAAAGATAAACACATAATAGTGGTTGACGACATCATCGACACCGCAGGGACCATCTGCAATGCTGCAAAAGCTGTTATTGAAAAAGCAGGCGCAAGAGACGTTTACGTTTATGCTTCGCATGCTGTTCTTTCAGGCCCTGCGATTGAAAATCTTCAAAACGGCCCGATTAAAAAAGCAACTTTCTTAAATACCATAAATGTTCCTGAAGAAAAAATGATAGATAAATTCACAGTTTTAAACGTTGCTCCTGTTATTTCTGAAGCGATAAACAGGATTCATAAAGACACTCCCGTTTCAACGATGATTTTGGAGTAAAAACTTGAGCGCTATAGATTTCATTATTGTTGGGCTTGGGAACCCAGGAAAAGAGTATGAGAAAACTCGGCATAACGTCGGGTTTCTCGCTCTTGATTTTTTAGCAAAGCATTTTAACTGTGATTTTAATTTGAAAAAGTTTAATTCCAAAGTAGGAAGTTGCCAAATTTCAGGCAAAAAAATCTTGTTTTTGAAACCTCAAACTTACATGAACCTTAGCGGTGAGGCCGTTGTAAGCGCTATGAATTTTTATAAAATTCCACCTGAAAAAGTTTTGCTCATTTTCGATGATATTTCTTTTGAAGTGGGCAAAATAAGAATCAAAAAGAAGGGTTCTCACGGCGGGCAAAATGGGGTTAAAAATATAATTGCTCTTTCAGGCAGCGATATGTTCCCGAGGGTTAAGATTGGCATAGGCAACAAGCCAAACCCCGGATGGGACCTTGCTGACTGGGTTCTTTCTAAGTTTTCATCCAGCGACCTTAAAACACTGGAAGAATCTTTTGAAAAGGTTGTTTCGATTGCTGAGCTCATCGTTAGTGGCCAAATCGAAAACGCCATGAGCACTTACAATTAAAAACATGATGGAAATAAAAAAAGAACGTTTAGACGTTTTGCTCGTTAAGCTTGGTGTTGCCTCAAGCCGAGAAAAAGCGAAAAATTTAATTTTAGAAGGCAGCGTTTGCGTGAATGACGCTGTGGTTTGCAAGCCTTCGGCTCTTTTTAATGAAGATGCTAAAATTAAAATTGATGAGAAAAAACCTCATTATGTTAGCCGCGGTGGGTTTAAGCTTGAAAAGGCTATTAATTCTTTCAAGATTTCGGTGAAGAGCCTTTGCTGCATGGATATAGGCGCTTCGACAGGCGGGTTTACCGATGTTTTGCTTAAAAATAGGGCGGCTTTTGTTTATGCGGTTGATGTTGGCTCCGGCCAGCTTGACGAAAGCCTCAGGAGGAATAAAAAGGTTGAAAACCTTGAAAAAACTAACATAAGGAACCTCGAAAAAAGCCGGCTTAACCATGAAATAGACTTCTTCACGGCGGATGTTTCGTTTATTTCGCTTAGCTTGGTTTTGCCGGAAGTTAAAAGGCTCGTTTCTGAAAGTGCCGAGGGTGTTTGCCTTATTAAACCGCAGTTTGAAGCTGGCAGGGGCGCTGTTGGCAAGCGCGGAGTTGTGAAAGATGTTAAAATCCACGAGAAGGTCATTAATTCCGTTTGCGGTTTTTGCATTTCGAATGGTTTTAGCGTTTTGAATCTTGATTTTTCGCCCGTTAAGGGCCCGGAAGGAAATATTGAATATCTTGCACATTTGAAAGTTTCTGAAAGTCCGGTGATGAACCCGAATTTGAACATTAAAAAGCTGGTTGATTTATCGCACAAGAATTTTAAAAATAAAGCTGTTTAGGTGATTTTGCTTGAAATTAGGTTTAGTTTTTAACGAAAAAAATAAAATACCCAAAAATGAAATCGAAAAGATTTGCCAAATGCTTGATGCTGAATTTTTAATGTTTCAAGATTTTGGTAGTGTTTGCGGTGTTAAATTTGTTTCTAGTTTGGAGCAGTTAATAAAAAGCAGCGATATTATTTTGGCCTTTGGCGGCGACGGAACAATTTTGGAAACTGCTAAATCCGCCGCGATTTTCGATAAGCCTGTTCTTGGCGTTAATGCTGGATATTTGGGGTTCCTTGCGTGCGTGGAAAGGTCTGAAATCAGCAAGCTTAAAAAAGTTTTAAACGGCGAATTTAAAGTTAGCTCACGCATGATGTTGGAGTGCAAATTTAAAGGAAAAAGTTTTTTGGCCTTGAATGATGTTGTTTTGAGCCGTGGTGCGGGTTACCGTGTGGCGGATTACAGCGTTTTTAAAGAAAATTTTGGCAAAACTTTTGAGTGCTTGGCAGATGGCATCATTGCAGCCACTCCAACGGGCTGCACGGCTTATTCTTTTTCCGCTGGCGGGCCTATTTTAGAGCCCGAGCGCGAAACGCTGGTTGTTACGGCGATTTGCCCTCAGTGTGCCGGTGTTAGAAGTTTGGTCATTGACGCAAAAAGCCCTTTGAAAATTAATTTTAAGCCCAAAGAAAATTCTGAAGTTTGCATTTTTGCAGACGGAAATTTGCAGGCTTCGAGCTTCGAAGAGGGAACGGTCGAGATTAAAAAATCAAGTTTGAAAGCAAGGTTTATCTATTTAAATGAAAGTAGTTTTTTCCAGCAAATAAATAAAAAGTTAATTTAAAAAATTAGAGAGGATGGATTTTTAATGAACGTTATGGTTGAAGCTTCCGCGAGGCATGTTCATTTATCTGAAAGCGATGCTAAAGCTCTTTTCGGCAGGATTCCTGCAAAAGTGAGAGACCTTTCGCAGCCTGGGCAGTTTGTTTGCGATGAAAGAGTTACCATTGTTGGCCCTAAGTTCGAAATTAAAAACGTTGCGATTTTAGGTCCTTGCAGGAATAAAACTCAGGTTGAAATTTCAACGACTGATTCTTTAAAACTTGGAATCAAAGCCCCGATTCGTGAGTCAGGCCACCTTGACGGCAGTGCTGCTTGCAAGCTCGTTGGCCCTGAAGGCGAAGTTGATTTGAGCGAGGGCGTGATTATTGCCAAAAGGCACATTCACATGCCTTTGAGTGACTCTGAAAAAAGCGGAATTGCAAACGGAACCATAGTTAAAGTTTCAGTTAAAAGTGATGAAAGATCGCTTATTTTTGATGATGTTGTAGTGAGAGTTAGCGAAAAATTTGCTCTCGCAATGCATATTGATACTGACGAAGCTAATGCTTGTGGTTTTAAGCCTGGTATTAAAGGCGGAATAATTATGTATTAATTTCCCATATTTGTTATTAATTTTTAAAATATTTTATTAATAGCAATGAAAATTTGTAGTTTCATGAATTTTTGGTTGAATTAACATAAATATAGGTAGTATAATACAAATTGTGGCGAATTTTTGAGATTTTCTTAATGAAGGAAGATAATATTTGGATTTTAATCATAAAACAGTGCTTATTTCAGAAACGCTTCTGGCACTAGAAATAAAAGAAGACGGAGTTTATGTTGATGGTACCGCCGGAGGGGGAGGCCTTTCGAAGCAAATTGCTAAGAGGCTTTCGAGCAAAGGTAAGCTTGTTTGCATTGACAGAGACCCGGATGCTATTGAAGTTTGCAAAGAACGCCTTGGAAATTTTGAAAATGTACATATAGTTCACGGGAATTTTTCTGATATATCTAGTATTGTTAAAAATTTGGGTATTAGCAAAATCGATGGTGTGGTTCTTGACTTGGGAGTTTCTTCGCATCAGCTGGATTTGGCTGAGAGGGGTTTTTCTTACAACCAAGATGCACCGCTTGACATGAGGATGAGCAAAGAAGGCAAATCTGCTTATGATGTTGTTAATTTCATGAGCTATGAAGAGATTAGGAATATTATAAGCATGTATGGCGAAGAAAGGTTTGCTCCTAAGATTGCAAGAGCGATAGTTAAAAAAAGAGAGAAAAGCTTGATTAAAACCACAAAAGAGCTTGCAGAATTAGTTAAAGAGTCGGTTCCTTTTTCAGCTAAGAGAGATTCCGGTCACCCTGCAAGAAAAACCTTTCAAGCGATTAGAATTTATGTAAATAATGAATTGAAAAATCTTGAAGTTGGATTGGATGAATCTTTGAAACTTCTTGAAAAAGACGGGATTATGGCGATTATAACCTTTCATTCATTGGAAGATAGAATAGTTAAACAAAAAATGAACGGTTGGGCCAAAGGCTGCACTTGCCCTTCAGATTTCCCGGTTTGTGTTTGTGGGAAGAAGCCAGAGGTCAAGGTTTTAACTAAAAAACCGATTATTCCGTCGGATGAAGAGGTAGACGTAAATTTCAGGAGCCGCAGTGCGAAACTGCGAGTTTGCAGAAAGATTTAAAAAGTGATTTGGAGGGACGGGTTTAGGTGTACAATAACAATGCAGTTTACGACTTTAGTGTGTTCGAAGAACAAAAAAGGGCTAGAAAAGCTCAGGTTTTTGAGCTCCCAAGCGTAGAAACAAGAAGAAAAAATAAGCAATTTGAAAAGCTTAAGTTTTATGGAAAGTGTTTGTCTTTACTTTTAACTTCTGCAACTGTTATTAGTGGATTTTTGTTTGGACAAGCCAAATTGGTTGAATACAACTCAATTATTTCAAACAAATCCGCAGAGCTTGAAGAATTTAAAAGCAGAAATAAGCAACTTGAGATGAAATTAAACGAAGTAACTGCTCCAAAATCAATGTCAGACGACCAAACAAGCCAATTTGTTGAAACAGTTACAATATCATCAGGGGATAAAGCCCAAATAAGTTAATGTACATATTAAAAACTACCGAATTTTTAGTTCGGTAGTAATTTTTTTGTTTTTATTGAATTACAATCTTTGTATTTTCAGGGCAGTGGTAAAGTGAATAAAGGTTTAGCTCTACGTGTTTTGGAATGCAAATTAGATCCATATGGCTGATATTTTCAAAGGATTTTTCAGTTATAGAGCTTGTTTATTCGGGTACAATTAAGCATCCATAAAGGTCATTTTCACTAATCGAGGGTTTAAGAAGGGCTTTTGTAACATTTAAATTGAAAGATCTTATTCCCATGGAAATTCTGAAGCTGCCTGACCGGTGTGGCTTAAACTTAGTTCAGGAATACTGAAATAAATTTCTTATTTAAAACCATCTGAATGCACTAATAAAACAGATATTATTCCGTTTCTTTCGATAATAATTTTCGAAGCTTCAAAGTTTATACTATATTTATTAAAAGAAATATAGTCTTTGAAATCGGTTGAATTTAAAAAATTATAATTACCCAAAGATTCCTTGATATAGCTTATTGTGGATGATGTGCT